>DASWXG010000589.1:0-23909 GCA_036405615.1 Prosthecobacter sp.
CCCGCCTGCGCACCGCCATGCTGCTGCGCGAGTTTTGCAACAAACGCGGCAGCCGCCTGGAGATGCGCGTGGGCACACCGGTACCTTTTGGCCGCCTGCGCAAGTTTGAAGATGACAGTGCGCTGACGAAGTACCTGCGCATCCACACCTTCATCCTGGCCAACCGCCGCAAAACGGCCGCCTCGTCTCCGGCAGAACCGGAAGCCGGGGAGCGCATGACCGTCGAGGACGTTCGCAGCACCTCCATCGCCGCAGAGCGACAACTGCGAATCGAAAGCGAAGTTCGCGCTCTGCATGAGCGCGGCGGGCGTCTTGTCGGCCAGGGCAATCTGAGCGTGTATGCCGCTCATTCCCATGAGATTCCCGACACGCTTCAGGAGATCGGCCGCCAGCGCGAGATCACCTTCCGCAGCGTCGGCGAAGGCACCGGCAATGAGGTGGACCTCGACCGTTACGACCGCTACTACCAGCACCTGTTTCTTTGGGATGAGGACAAGCAGCAGCTCGCCGGGGCTTACCGCCTGGGCCGGGCGGATGTGATCCTGCGCGAATACGGCCCCAAGGGGCTGTACACCAGCACGCTGTTCAAATTTGAAAAACCCTTCCTCGCGCATCTGGAAAGCGCTGTGGAAATGGGCCGCAGTTTCATCACCAAGGAGTACCAGCGCAACCTTGCCTCCCTGCCCCTGCTGTGGAAGGGCATCGCCCACTGGATGGTGCGCAACCCCGGTTACAAGAAGCTCTTTGGCCCGGTCAGCATCAGCCAGGACTATGACAGCCTGAGCCGGAAAATGATGGTGGAATTCCTCCAGGGCAACTGCCTGCATGAGGACCTCGCCAGCTATGTCAAACCGCGCAATCCTTTCCGTTATCTGCGCACCCGCCGTCTGATGCGCGAATTCATCAGTGCCAACCTCAAGGACGTGGACGATTGCTCCGCCCTCATCTCCAGCGTGGAGACCGACGGCAAAGGCATCCCGATTCTGCTGAAACATTACCTCCGCCTCAATGGCACCATCCTCAGTTTCAATGTGGACAAGGATTTCTCCTCCGTCATCGACGGTCTCATCCTCGTGGACCTGACAGAGACGGACCCCAAACTGCTGAGCAAGTACATGGGCGAGGAGAACTGCAAGGCCTACCTGGCCCGGCACGCCCCCAAGGAGTGACGACATCCTGCCGTCTCATTCCCCGTTACCCATGAGGCCAGGATGGCCTCACTCCCAGTGGTCCACCGCCCCCCAAGGAGTGACGGCATCCTGCCGTCTCTTCCCCGTTACCCATGAGGCCAGGATGGCCTCACTCCCAGTGGTCCACCGCACCCCCCAAAGAGTGACGGCATTCTGCCGTCTCTTCCCCATCCTTGATGCCAAAGCTCCCCTTGCTCATATTTCCAAACTTCGTACCCAGTCGGATTCAAAGTAGACAAACTCTCCATCCTTCAAACGGGCTTTCTCAGGATTCTTTCGGATGTAACGAACGCAGTTTCGAAAATGATTCCCGTCTCGGATCAGGCGATCAAAATAGGTGCGCTGCCAAATCTCTCCCTGGCGCGCAAGCCGTTGGTTGATCTGCAAAGCGGTGAAACTTTTCCATGAATGCAGTATATCTGCGAGGGCATGGCCGTTGATCGGCGTAAACAGAACATGCGCGTGGTTGGGCATCACGACGGCGCTGTGGGCAATCCAACGCTGACCATCGAAAAACCTCAGGGCCTCGCTGACGATTTTTCCTAACTCGGGTGTCCGGAGAAGACACGAACCGTGCCCTTGATCCAGCCACTGCTCAACCTTGCTAGAAAAACGCTTATGGTAGTCCTGCTCTTGCTCAGTTGTCCAAGGTCGAGGATGGGTAGTGATCCAGGTCTCGCGTTCACACTTCCACTGAGCCAGACGGGCCTGAGGAAGGGAGTCATCAAGGCGGAATGTCACAAAATACGTCCCGCCCCCTTGCTCCCAATGCGGCAAAACATGGTGATGCCGGTCCACAGACTCACGTGAATCAAAGTAGTGCAAGCGTTGATCAACCCTATCCATGCTCATGAAACCTGACTTTCGTGGCACGCGATTCAAGTCATTCTTCGAAATGGCCTTCAGTGAACTCAACCTATAAGGCCAAGATGGCCTCACTCCCAGGTGCTTTGTCGCACGCCTCAAGGAGTGACGGCATCCTGCCGTCTCGGCCCCGCTCCGCATGAGGCCAGGGTGGCAACTCTCATCGCAGGTTCACTGAAACACTCCGCTTGCGAACTCCCCCACCTGCCCGTTTATCCTGAGACATGGCGCAGGACTTCATCCGGGTGCGGGGTGCCCGGCAGCACAATCTGAAAAATGTGGACGTGGACATCCCGCGGCACCAGCTCGTGGTGCTCACGGGGGTCAGCGGTTCCGGCAAGTCGTCCCTCGCCTTTGACACGCTTTATGCCGAGGGCCAGCGGCGCTATGTGCAAAGCCTCTCGGCCTATGCCCGCCAGTTCCTGGACCAGCTGGAAAAACCGGATGTGGACTTCATCGAAGGCCTGTCTCCCGCCGTGGCGATTGAGCAGGTGCACAGCGCCCCCAACCCGCGCAGCACCATCGCCACCGTCACGGAGATCTATGATTACCTGCGGGTGCTGTATGCCATCACCGGCCAGCCGCATGATCCAGAGACCGGCGAACGGCTGATCAAAAACACTCCGGCTGAGATCGGTGAACGCCTGCTGGGTCTGGGCGAAGGCACCCGTGTCGTGGTTCTTTCTCCCCAGCCTCCTGCCGATGGCGCGACTCTGCGGGCACTTTTCGAAAAACTGCGCCGCCAGGGGTTCGTACGGGTGCGGCTCGATGGCGAGATCGTCGAACTCGAAGAAGACCTGAAACCCGGCCTGCGGGAAGAGCACCGCGTGGAGATCGTGGTGGACCGGCTGGTAATTCGCGAAGGGGTAAAACCCCGGCTCATGGAGTCCATCGAGGCTGCGTTGCGATGGAACGAAAACGAAGTGCAGTTTTTGGTTTCTGGCTCAAGTGAAGCAGGCACTCCAGCCGTGGCTGGAGAAACCGCTTCCGCGCAGGGCAGGCTGGAGAGCCTGCCTCAATTGCTCAGTTTCACCACCGCTTATGCCAATCCGCGCACGGGTTACGTCATTGAAAAGCTGACGCCCCAGCACTTCTCCTTCAACACCCACCTGGGTGCCTGCCCGGTGTGTGAAGGCGTGGGCACGCTGATGGCCCCGGATCCCGGCCTGCTGGTTCCTGAGCCTGACAAGACGATCAAAGACGGGGCCGTGAAGACCTGGTGGTCCAAGAACCCCAAACTGAAGGCCATCCACCAACGGGGCATTGAAGCCCTGGCCAAGCATTTTTCCGCGCCGCTGGATGCGCCGTTCAAGAGCCTGTCGCAGAAGTTCAAAGACGCTCTGTTTCATGGCACGGGCGATGTCGCCATCCCCACCGGCTGGTCCACGGGGACGAACAAACGCAGCCTGGCCAAACCTTATGAAGGCCTGCTCAAAGAGGCCGAAAGGCTCTATGCCAACGCCGAGAGCGAAGCCCTGCGCGGACAGCTCACACGGTTCATGAATCCCCTGCCCTGCCCGGCTTGTGAGGGGCGGCGGCTGCGCAAGGAAAGCCTGGCGGTGAAGCTGGGTTCGCAACCCGCCGGAACAGAGGATGCGTCAGCCCTGAACATTCATGACTTCTGCACACTGCCGGTGCGCGAGGCATTGCCCTGGGTCCAGGGCCTGGCCCTCACAGAGCATCAGCGCAGCTATGTGGAGGAACTGCAAAAAGAGATCGTCAAAAGGCTGGAGTTTCTGGACCAGGTAGGGCTTGGCTATCTGTCCCTGAACCGCGAAAGCGGCACCCTTTCCGGGGGAGAGATGCAGCGCATCCGCCTCGCCTCCCAGATCGGAGCCGGGCTTGCCGGGGTGCTGTATGTGCTGGATGAGCCCAGCATTGGCCTTCACCCGGCAGATACAGAACGTCTCATCCGCACCCTTGTCCACCTGCGGGATCTGGGCAACACAGTGCTGGTGGTGGAGCATGACGAGGCCATGATGCACGCAGCGGACCATGTCATTGAAATGGGCCCTGCAGCCGGTGTTTATGGAGGCCAGCTCATTGCCCAAGGTTCTCCTGCCGAAGTGATGGCGGCCAAAGAAAGCCTCACCGGAGCCTACCTCAGCGAGAAACTGAAGATCAAACCGCCGAGCGGGCGCGTGGCTCCGCGAGGCCGCCCGCCTGTGGTCAAAGCTGCCACATCAGGCAAGAAAAATTCGCCGGCAGAGGATTCCTTTTCGCTGAGCAATGAGAACGCCCTGCCCACCTGGCTGACGATTCACAAGGCTTCCGAGCATAACCTGAAGCATGTCACCGCTTCCTTCCCCGTCGGCTGCCTCACAGCGGTCACCGGCCCCTCCGGGAGCGGCAAGTCCACCCTGGTGAACCGCATCCTCATGCGCGCACTGCAACGCCACTTTTACGGGGCCAAGGACGAGCCGGGCAAGCACGAGGGCATTACCGGCATCGAGGCGTTCGACAAGGTGGTGGTCATTGACCAGTCCCCCATCGGCCGCAGCCCCCGCAGCAATCCCGCCACCTACACAGGCGCCTTTGGTCCCATCCGCGAACTGTTTTCCAACCTGCCCCTGGCCCGTGTGCGCGGCTATGAGGCGGGCCGTTTCAGCTTTAACACCGCGGGCGGGCGCTGTGAAAAATGCCAGGGCGATGGGCAGATCAAAATCGACATGCACTTCCTCGCCGATGTCTATGTCACCTGCGACCAGTGCCACGGAAAACGGTACAATGCCGAAACTCTGGAGGTGACGTTCAAGGGGCGTAACATCGCCGAAGTGCTGCAGATGACTGTCAGCGAGGCGGCCCGCTTCTTTGGCAAGGCCAGCGCCATTGCCGAAAAGCTGCGCACGCTGGAGGAATGCGGTTTGGGCTACATCCGGTTAGGCCAGGCGGGAAACACCCTGTCCGGCGGCGAGGCACAGCGCATCAAGCTCTCTGCCGAACTGGCACGCCGGGCCACGGGCAACACGCTCTACGTTCTGGATGAGCCGACGACCGGACTACACTTTGCCGACATCCAGACCCTGCTTCAGGTGCTGTTCCGCCTGCGGGATGCAGGAAACACAGTCATCGTCATCGAGCATCATCTGGATGTCATCCGCTGTGCGGACTGGGTGGTGGATCTCGGCCCGGCCGGAGGCAGCGGCGGCGGGCAGATTGTCGCCACCGGCACGCCCGAACAGGTGGCCGATGTAGGTACCAGCCCGACGGGCCGCTTTTTGAGGGAGGAAATTTCGCCGTGACGACCGCCCTGGCGTTCGTTATGTTTAAAACTTCCCCAACCGCCTGACTTTCATCTTCCGCAGTGCTTACCAACCAGACGATTGATCCGAACCAGACCGGACAACCGAAGCCTTTCATCCTTCTCCGCCCCCTGCTGGCCTTCTGGCACTGGCTGGTGCCGCCCACCCAGGCACATGCAGACCGGCAGTCGCCTGTGGCGTTTTGGGCAGCCCGTATCGCAGTCGTCGTCCTGTGCCTGGGGGTTGTGGTGGCAGCGGTCTATTACGCCAAGCCTCTCCAGGACACTTATCAGGACTGGAAGGCGGACAAGATGGTCATCGAATCCCGCCGACTGGCCGGGGAAGGCCAGATGGCCAACGCCGTGCTCAAGGCCCAGGAGGCGGTAAAAATCGCTCCGGACAACATCAACGCCATCCGCCTGAACACCGAGTATCTCACCGGTATGAGGCGGCCGGAAGCCCTCTACTTTCTGGACAAACTGGAGGCCAAGGGTGCGACCGCATTGAAGGACAGGCAGACACGGGTCAAGGCGCTGGCCAATCTCAACCGGGGGAAAGAAGCCGCCGCGCTTCTGGAGGAAGTTCTCGCAGCCGCCCCAGGCGACCCGCTTTCCATGAGGCTGGCTGAAGAGGTGTGGAGCGGCAACCAGCGCACGGACATGCTGCTGAAAACGCTGAAGACCTATGTCGAAAGCCACCCGGAGGATGCGGCCAGCAGCCTGCGTCTCGCGCGCGTGCAGACGGAATCCAGCGATGCCCTGGAGCGCTCCGCAGGCATGCGACGCGCCTGGGAGGTGGCGAAAAAGGATGATCCTCTGGGCCTTCAGGCCCTGGAGTTTCTGGACAGCTTTGAAAACCTGCCGCCGGATGAAGCCGTGCAGCTGATCGACCGTTTGCGGATCCATCCCAAAGCCACAGGCTGGCACCATGTAGCCGCATTAAAACGCAAGTTCGCGCTCAACCCTTCCCGCCGGAATGAGGTCATTCAGGAGGCGATTGACCTCGCCCAAGGGAAGTCCGGGGAAAACCTCGTTCCTATGGTACGCTGGCTGGTGGAGCAGCAGCAGTTCCTTCAGGTGCTGGCCCTGGTGAGCGAGGATGAGGCCAAAAGCCACCTGCAACTTTTGGAAAACTACCTGACTGCGCTGACCATGCTGCAGCGCTTCGATGACCTCGAACGTCTGGTGAAGGACAAGAAGGTCGAGTCCATGCTCAACCAGAGTCTCAGCGCCTTTTACCGTGCACATCTGGCCTTTGTACTGAGGAAGCCGGTAGAAGAGGTCCGCAGTGCCCTCATCCTGGCCAAGAATGCCGCCGACATTGAACGCCGTGGCGACCTGTGCATGAAAATCGCCGAATACGCCGAAGCCCGCGGGCATGCGGACATCGCTGAAGATGCTTACAAAAGCGCAGCGCTGAATCCCCGCACTGACCGCGCCGGCTACCACGGCCTGCTCCGTACCACGGAATCCAACGGCAACACTGAAGGCATGCTGAGCGCTGCCAGTGAAGCCGCCCGCCGCTGGCCGGATGATCCCAGCTACGTGGAACGCTTTCTGTATGTAAGTCTGCTGGCTGGCCGTCAGATCGAACAGTCTTTGCAGGAGTCGCTCAAGCTGCTGGAAGGCCGCCCGGACGACTCCCTGCGCAAGCTTCTGGCCGCGCTGGCCTGCTGGCGTTTAAAGGACTTTAAAGGTGCCACCGAACATCTTCAGCACATGGATCTGAATCCCTTGTCCGCCGGACAAAGGGCCATTTTTGCCGCCATCGCCCGGGACAGCGGCACCAACAACGCAGTCGAAGCCGCCCGCACCGTCATTCAAAGCATTGATGCCCAGGCGCACATGCTGCCGGAGGAAAGGGCCTGTCTGGCCCGCGCGACAAGGTAGAGCTTTGCAGCCGTTGCCCCCACCTCTGAGCAGCGGCTGTCCCCTCCGGGGACACCATTCAGTTAGGCGCGGTTGCGGGGCTTTCCGGCAGTTTCAGTTCCGCAGCTTGTACGGGCGGCACTGGCGGAGCAGGCGGCGGGTAGAACAGTTCAACCGCCCGGCGCAACTCTGGAGACAGACGGCTGGCCTGATAGATGACATCTGGTATGCGGCGGTTTTTGGCCAGGAGATGATAGGAACCCAGAGCCTCGAAACCGGCATTGAGGGACCCTGTCATGGGCAGATAGCTCTCACCGGTGATGCAGATGGTCTCCACCATGCCCCAGGGGGTGAACCAGCCGGCTTTCTCCATGCGCTCCAGCAGCGCATAGGTGTCCGCAGGCTCAGTCAGAGCGGCTGACATGAGGATGTAGTGCGGATGCACCATGGCCTGGTCGGGCAGATCCACGCCCCCCACATGGTAGCGGTCGCCATGCTCGCCTTCCCCGGCTGAGAGACCGTAGATGCCTGTGCGGGCGGCCAGGCTGTCTGGCCAGGTGCGTTTGATGTAGTCACGCTGCGCCTGAAGCATGCGCAGGCGGGCGCTGTGCCACTTCACCCCATCCAGAGCGTCAGGCTCATCACTGTCAAAGTCTGGATAAAAGAGGCTCTGAAGCTCAGGGATAAAGCCGGTGCCCTGCCAGGCCTGTCCAGGGCGGTCCATTTTCTTTTTGGGCGCGTTTTCGTTGACGATGCGCTCCAGCATCATCACCAGGGCCGTCTCGCCACCCCAGTCATGCCAGCCGTGAGGCAGCAGGGTGCTGCCGTCTTCCTTCAATCCGTGGCTGATCGTACCGTCTGGCAGCCGCAACGCCTTGAAGTCAATCTGGTCCACCTCGGAGGCCAGCTCCTGTCGGAGGTGGTCGTCTCCCAACGCCTTGGAGGCGAGGAGCAGGCCATGGTAAAAGATGGCGGTGTCCACCGTGCTGTACTCGGTGCCCGGGTGGATGATGTACCCGGTGGCACTGCGGCGGACGAAATGCGGCAACAGGCCCATGGGCCTGTCCAGACCCCGCGAGGCGCGGTGGATGTTGCGCACGATGCGGATGGCGTCCCGCGGACTGATCATCTCCAGCGGCGGTTGCGAGGCGGCCACGGTGGCCAGCGCAAACATGCCGGTGGAGGCGAGGGACTCGAAGGCACCGTCCTCCGTGTGGGCACGGTCCTTGACCAGACCCGAGGCCGAGTCATAGCAGCGGGCCAATTTCGCATACGACGCGGCAAAGACGTACTCGTCAAAGGAGATGGGCGGCAGTTCCACGCCGAGGTTCAGGCTGGTCACGCAGATCTCGCTGCCGGGCTCCGCCGTCCAGTTGATCAGCTTGGCATTGGGAATCGCCAGCGTCGGCACGGGCAGCACATAGGTCTCGCACTCGGTGGATTTCACCTCCAGCTTGCCTTCCCACAGTGTCTTTTCGGTGGGGGATTTGATTTCCAGTTTCACCCGCCCGTTGCCTTTGGCCTGCAGCATCACGCTGCTGATTTTGGGCTGGTATTTGGACCGGATGAACTCCGGCCAGGCAGCGGCAAAATTGAGCGTCTTCCCGGTCTCACGCGCCAGACCGTCCAGACTGTGCCAGAGACCCGCCCAGCAATCAGGCTCCTGCCCCAAGTGCACGCAGATCTCGTCGCTTTCCCACTGAATGGTGTGCTGGGCCGGGCCGTGGAAACCGAAGTCCGTGCCCAGATGCGTGTAGGCGACAAAAGAGTTCAGGCGCTTGGTCCCCTCAATGGGCACCTTCGTCTTGCCCGGCTGGATGCGGATGAAATACTCCTGCACCGGCTGCCACACCTGCCGGGGGGCAGGTTCGGCATGAGCAGCTGCGGCCGCGAGGCCGAACAGAACTGCGCTGAGGGGGAGGAAACGCATTGAAAAAGAGGACAGTAAAGGAATTACGGAACGAATGGCAATGCACTTTATCATTATGACTCTCTGATCATCCAGACATGTTACAGACTGTCCCAGGAAAACGTTTTTTTCACAAGGACAGATCTTATCATCCTAGCGCACAGACGTGTGGGCGGACGGACATTGGGGGGAGGAAGAAAGGGGTGATGATGGGGATACGACAGATGTCTGTCAGCAGGCGTTTGAAAGACGTTTTTTGCGGGGCCCGTTTTTTCCGGACCGCCCATGCCGAAAGTCACCCGCTTCGTCTGCAGGTTTTTGCCACTGCTTCCTGCCGTGGCAGGGGCGGCTGTCGCCGAACCGGCCGATTTCTTTGAGAAACGCATCCGCCCCCTGCTGGCGGAGCACTGCCTGGAGTGCCACGGGGCGGAAAAACAGAAGGGAGGCCTCCGGCTGGACCACCGTGCGGGCTGGCAGCAAGGGGGCGACTCCGGGCCCACGCTTCTTCCCGGCAAGGCCGATGAAAGCCTGCTCTGGAAAGTGGTGAGCTACCAGGACCGCGACCTGAAGATGCCGCCCCGGGAAAAACTGCCAGCCGCCGCCCTGGAAGACTTGAAAACCTGGATCGCCAGCGGTGCCCATGATCCGCGCACGGAGATCCCCGGCACCCGTACGGCGCAGGCAGGCCCCAAGGCAGATGGCAATTTCTGGTCGTTTCAGCCGCCCAAAAAGGCTGGGCTTCCCCAGGTTAAGACACCTGCTCTGGTACAAGCTCCCGCCGATGCGTTCATCCAGGCGCGGCTGGAGACTGAGGGAGCCAGCCTTGCAGCAGAAGCGCCTCCGGATGTTCTCTTGCGACGCCTCGCCTTCGATCTCACAGGCCTGCCTCCTGAGGCAGCCTTTGCTGTGGCGGGTATATCGCCTGCCGACGCAGCCGCCCTGCCCTATGAAAAACAGGTGGAGGCACTGCTGGATTCCCCCGCTTTTGCCGAGCGCTGGACCTCCCATTTCATGGACATCACCCGCTTTGCCGAATCTTCCGGCGGCGGACGGTCCCTGCCCTTTCTCGATGCGTGGCGGTTTCGTGACTACCTGCTCGAAGCCCTCCGGAGCAACCAGCCCGTGGACAAAATGATCACCCAGATGGTGGCCGGAGACCTCCTGCCTGCCAGGGATGCCGCTGAACGCCGGCAAAACCTCACCGCCACCGGGTTCCTGGTCCTAGGCCCAACCAATTATGAAGAGCAGGACAAGCAGATGCTGCGCATGGACATCGTGGACGAGCAAATGGACACGCTGGGCCGTTCCTTTCTGGGCATGACCCTCGGCTGCGCCCGCTGCCACGACCACAAGTTCGACCCCATCCCCACCCGCGACTACTACGCCCTGGCGGGCATCTTGCGCAGCACGCGCACGCTCAAAAATTACACGGACAATGTCGCCCGCTGGATCGACACCCCGCTGCCTCTGGAGGGAGAGGAGGAACTCCGCCTTCAGGCACGCGAACAGCAACTGGACAAGCTGACCCAGGAGATCGCCACGCTGAAGGACAACCTGAGGGATCTCGGCGGCGCCACGTTGCGCAAACGCAAAGCCCTCAGCCCGGCCGACCTGCCGGGCATCGTCGTGGATGACGCCCAGGCCCAGAAAGTGGGCCAGTGGAAGAGCAGCCACCTGTACCCGCCTTTCATCGGCGGCGGTTACGTGCATGACCTTAACGAAGGGCGTGGAGAAAAAACCGTGTCCTTCACCCCCAAACTGCCCGCTGCCGGACGCTACGAAGTGCGCGTGGCCTACATCGCCGGGCCAGGACGTGCCGAACGTGTGCCCGCCACCATCTTTCATGCCGACGGTGAGGAGTTGGTCTACTTCAAACAGGCTACTGAAAGCCTGAACGGGCTCCAGTTTGCCTCGCTTGGCACCTTCCGCTTTGAGACCACCGGCCAGAATTTTGTCATGCTGTCCAACGCCGGTGCCGAGGGTTTTGTAACGGTGGACGCCGTTCAGTTTGTCCCTGCCGAAACGGAGGCGTCAGCCCCAGCGCCCACCGTGGCCGGCCAGGAAGAGACGGGCATCAAGCAGCGGATGGCCGAACTGCAAAAGGAACTCAAGCACCTGCAAAAAGAAGGCCCCGTGCGTGCCCAGGCCATGTCCGTGGCCGACGACCCGCTGCCGGAGGATGCCCGCATCCACATCCGCGGCAGCATTCGCAATCTCGGCTCCCCCGTTCCCCGGGGGTTCATTCAGGTGGCGATGAAAGGTGATGATGTTTTCCCCATTGCTCCCCAGGAAAGCGGCCGCCTGCAACTGGCCCGCTGGATGACCTCCCGTGACAACCCGCTGACGGCACGTGTGTTTGTCAACCGCGTCTGGCACTGGCTTTTCGGCGCGGGGCTGGTGCGGACCACTGACAACTTCGGGGCCACCGGGGAGCTGCCATCTCATCCGGAACTGCTGGATTTCCTGGCGGTGCGCTTCATGGAAGACGGCTGGAATCTGAAACGCCTGATCAAGGACCTGGTGCTCAGCCGCACTTACCGGCAGAGTTCGGAAGCCGCAGGGCTGGCACAGGACCCGGACAACCGGCTGCTTTCGCGGATGAACCGCAAGCGCCTGGATGCCGAAAGCCTGCGCGATGCCATGCTCGCCTCCTCCGGACTTCTGAGCACGCAATGGGGCGGGCCCAACATCAATGGCAATGCCGTCATGAATGCCAATGACTCCAAGACGCAAAATCTGGAGTATGGCTATGTCTTTGAGGATGACCGGCGCAGTGTTTACACAGCGGCGTTCCGCAATGTCCGCCACCCGTTGTTTGAAGTCTTTGACTTTGCGGACATCAACCAGCCGGTGGGCCAACGCACCACGAGCACCATCGCCCCTCAGGCCCTCTACTTCATGAACCATCCGCAGGTGGTCGCGTTGTCCCGTGAAGCGGCAGAACGGCTACTGAAAGACGCGGGGGACAGCCCGGCAGAGGTTCTTTTTGCCAAAGCCAGCCAGAACGCCCTTCAGCGGCCTGCCACGGCCCGGGAGACGGCCATTGCCACCGAGTTTATCGAAGCCACGGTTTCAGGAAACTCGGACGGGACGGAGCGGCGTGATGCCTGGGCAAGACTGATTCAGACCTTGTGGGCTACGCCGGATTTCCGGTTTTTGAAATAACCACCCGGCAAGCGAGGCCCGGCGAAGGCTTCTCGGGCAAACAAGGGGTTGCCTCAGGCGGCGGGCAGTGCTCCCCTTGGCTTCCCCCTTCCGCCAGTCATGTCCGACCTCAGCCCTGCCGAACTCCAGCGTTACGCCCGGCACCTCGCCATGCCCGAGTTTGGCATCGAGGCCCAGAAAAAGCTGAAGGCGGCCCGGGTGCTCTGCATCGGAGCCGGTGGCCTGGGCGCCCCCATCAGCCTCTATCTGGCGGCCGCAGGAGTGGGAACTTTGGGCCTGGTGGATCCTGACAATGTGGAGCTGTCCAACCTGCAACGGCAGGTGATCTTCGGTGAATCCGACATTGGCAAACCCAAGCTGGAAGCCGCCCGCAACCGCCTCCGCGACATCAATCCCAACGTCCAGGTGCGCCTGCATCCGGAGCTGTTCACAGCGGCCAACGCCCGCCAGATCGCGGCGGACTACGACATCCTCATCGACGGGACGGACAATTTTCCCACCCGCTACCTTTCCAGCGACACGGCTGTCTGGCTGGGCATTCCCAATGTCTACGGCAGCATCCTGCGCTTTGAGGGCCAGGTGGCCGTTTTCGCCCCGCATCTGGATGCCCCCTGCTACCGGTGCATGTCCCCCACCCCGCCCAAGCCCGGTCTGGTGCCCAGCTGTGCCGAAGGCGGTGTCCTCGGCGTGCTGCCCGGCATCATCGGCAGCATGCAGGCGCTGGAGGCCATCAAACTCATCACCGGCATTGGGCAACCTTTGTTAGGCAAGCTGCTGCACGTGGACACCCTCGGCCTGCGTTTCCGCACGTTTACCCTGCGGCGCGATCCTGAATGTCCCGTCTGCGGCGACCATCCCACCATCACCGAACCCATCGACTACCAAGGCTTTTGCGGCATGACTCCTCCACCCGACGTCCCCACCATCACTGTCCAGGAACTTGATGAAAAGCGCCGCAACGGCTCCCCCCACTTCCTGCTGGATGTGCGCGAGCCGGATGAATACGCCTTCGGCAACATCCAGGGTTCCACCCTCATTCCTCTCGGCCAGGTCACCGAACGCTCTGGTGAAATCCCCCGCGATGTCCCGCTGTATGTCCACTGCCGCTCCGGCATGCGCAGCGCCAAGGCTGTCGCTGCGCTGCAGCAGCAGGGCTTCAACGACATCTGGAACGTCGCCGGTGGCATCCTCGCCTGGTCCCGGGACATTGATCCCTCCGTGCCTGCGGTCTGAGTTCTCTTTTCCAGCCCGCCACCGCCCAACGGCCATTTTCCGCCATGGACCTTTCCTGGATCAACGACTTCCTCCACACCTTCAGCTGCCCGCACACCCACCAGCCGCTGCGCTGGGCGACGGCTGAAGACTTGCAGCGCCATGGGCGCCCGGGTGGCGAAGCGGCCCTGGTCAATGAAGATGGTTCACGGTTCTATCCCATTGACCAGGGCATCCCCGTCCTGCTTCCGCAGGATGAGGAAAAGGCGGGGGTTTAACCCGGCGGGCTTTGCGCAAGATCTGCCCGCCCCAAAGCACCAGGGGCAACACGACCAGTGTCACGGCGGCAAACAAGTAAGATCGAACAATCATTATGGACACCAATGAGTGGATATCGTCCACGCTGATGGATTTCGAGAACTTCTACCCCGAGCAGCTCGGGGAGAAGCAGCTCATTTTTTCATCAGGTGGGCATGAACCGCTCATCTCCCTCTACATGGATCCGCCGCCTGTTGCGGCCCGGTGGAATATCTGCGAGGGAATGGACTTCACTGAGAGCTTATTTCACCGGTTGAAGCCGTGGGCTCAAAAGCATGGCGGAACTTGGTTCATCATCAGCTTGCCACAGGAAGAATACACGATTCTTAACGTCCTTTCCGAGTACGAGGAGCGCTTCTGGTGCAAAGCTTGGCTTCGGGTTTTAGAAAATATTTCCCCGGAGGGAGGGACCCAGTATCTGGGGTTTCTTGCCGGTGATCGTGATGGAGCTCTCATTTTTAAAAGAAAGCCCGGCCTGGAAATCTCCTTCTATGGCACCGCTGCTCACCGGGCTGAAATTTCCGCTGCTTTAGGGCTATAAAAATGTAAGCGTGCAAAGATGATAAATGCATGCGTGGGCCCTTTCCAAGGTTTAAGCCATGATCTAACCCCGGCGGGCTTTGCGCAAGATTTGCCCTCCCCAGAGAACCAGGGGCAGCACCACCAGTGTCACGGCGGCAAAGGCCGTCTGAAGGCTTGAGAAATGACTGAGCAGGCCGATGGCCGGAGGTCCCAGCAAGAAACCGAAATAGCCGATCAGAGACACGGTGGCGACTCCTTGGCCGACGCTCTCTTCATGCGCGCGGCCAGCTGCGCCAAAAAGCACGGGCACCATGTTGGCCAGCCCCAGTCCTGCCAATGCCAGACCCGCAAAGGTCACCGGCCACCAGGGACATAGGACCACCACCAAAAGCCCCGCAAGGGTCAACCCTCCACCCGCACGCAGTGTTTGGGCTCCGCCAAATCGCGCGGTAAAACCGTCCCCCATCCAGCGGCCAGCCGCCATCATCAGGGCAAAGGCACCGTAAGCCAGTGGTGCCAGCCATTCCTCAGCACCGGCCACGCTCCGGGCATATACGGCGCTCCAGTCCATCATCACGCCTTCGGCAAACAGTGCAATGAAAGCCAGGAAACCGATCCTCGCCATGTTACCGCCCAGCAGGCGAAAGCCCTGTTTTTTCTTCACAGGCGTTGCGGATGATGCGTCACCTCCGGCCAGACCGCCTGTGCTGACCAGTGATGCCACCAAAAGCAGGGCTGCCATGCCCAGCGTAATAGCCGCAGGCAGCACACCCAACTTCAGAGCCGCGCCCACGATCAATGCTGCCGCCAGCCCGCCCAAGCTCCACAGTGCTTGAAAAGAAGCCATGATCGGCCGCGTCCCCGCGCGCTCCACGGTGATGGCCTGGGCGTTGATGGACACATCCAAAGCGCCCTTCAATGCCCCGAAAAGAACAGCTGTAGGCAGCAGCCAGAATTTGCCGGGAGCGAGCCCCAGCAAGGCAAGAGCCACGGCATAACCCGGGGCCAGCCACACGAGCGGCGCCCGGGATCCGCGACGCGCCAGCAACGGCCCCACCAGCGACATGGAAACCAAAGCCCCGGCCACGATGGCCAGCAGCACTCCGCTCAACCACGCCTCGCTGAGATCCAGCTTTTGCCGGATGGTGGGGATCAAAGCCGCCCAGGTCCCGAATCCTGCACCGTCGGCCAGGAACAGAACCGAAGCCGAGACACGGGCGCGGGTCCAGGCTGAGGCGGCTGGCTGCCAGGGGGGAGAGCAGGCTTGCGGCGGGTTCATGCCCCCAATGCTCCGTCTTCCCTCAGATTCTTCCAATGGCATGATTTCATCACCATGATAACTTGAGGTTATGGACGTGCGTGAGATCAAATCCTTCATCCTCCTGGCGGAGCAGCTGCATTTTGGCCGCGCCGCCAGCCTTCTGAACCTCAGCCAGCCCGCGCTGACCAAACAGATCCGGCGCATGGAAGAAGAGCTGGGCAGCGCCCTTTTTGAAAGGGGCCGTCATGGCACCGTGCTCAGTGCGTTCGGGAGGCAGTTTCTCGATGAGGCACGCAGGGTGGCAGGAAACTTTGACGACCTTTTGCATCGCGCCCGCAACGCAGCCCTCGGAGAAGCGGGAAAGCTTGCCCTCGGCTTCGGGTTCCACACACTGAACCTGGTGCCTCCGCTCGTGGTGAAGCTGCGCGCCCTTGCCCCGGGCATCCAGGCCAGCCTGCGGGACATGTCCAGTTCCGAGCAGGTAGACGGCCTGCGCAATGGCAGCCTCGACCTTGGTTTTGTGCGGCTGCCCGCGCCCCAGGAATTCATGACGCTGCCGGTGATGAAAGACCGTCTGGCCCTGGTGTCATCTCCGGCCTTTCCCCTCGCACCCAATACGCCGGTCTCCGCCTGCCGCGACATGCCGTTCGTGACCATTGCCGAAGCCCGTGCGCCAGGGTTCTTCCACCACATGGTGCAGTATTGCGGCAAGCATGGGTTTCACCCGCGCATTGTCCAGCAGGTGCGGGAGTTCAGCACCGCCATGGCCCTGGTCCAGGCGGGTATGGGCTTGGCCATCATCCCGGAATCCGGCGGTGCCAGCACCTTTCCAGGCATGCAGGTGCATCCCTTGCGGGACAAGGATGCAGCATGGCCGGTGGGCGCAGCCTGGAGAAGAGGAGATACCAACCCGGCGCTGGCAAAGTTTCTCACCCTGCTCAAGGCGGCCTTGAAAAAGGCCTGAGCAAGCCAGGAAATCGCCTCACAGCTCCCCGGAACGCACGACCCACACGATGAGTTTTTTGCCCTGAGCGGCAAGCAGCAGTACCTCCATCGGCAGGTCCTCATCTGCCGTGGAAAGCCCCTGGCCAATCAAGGCTCCCAGTTGTGTCGGCCATGCAGCAGGCGGATCCAGCGGACCGGCGGGAGGGAACGACAGAGCCGGATCATCGTAAACCCGGATCAACGGCCCGCCCATGGTGAACACAGGCCCCTGTTTGTCTGCCACCAGTCCGCGCAGACCGACCATGTGGTCCGACTCTTTTTCCCAGCGCTCTTCGGCAAAACGGCCGTCCAGTTGACGGGCCAGATCGCCCACATCTTCACGCTGCAAGTAGGCTGCATCCACGAGCGGAGTTTCCTCCCGGATCACGGCCGGATACTGCTTGCGAATGTGGCGGGAGGTTTGCACCGCCAGTTCCTTCATCGCCTCCGCCGTCCAGTTCGAGTCCTGGGCAAAGTAGAGCGGCTTGCGACGGCGGTCATCCCAAAGGCGGGATGTCAGATCAAGAACGTCCACACCGGCGGCCCGAAGTTCCGCCATACGCGAGGCGTGCCCGGGCGGCAGCACAGGAAACTCATACTTCGCAGGCAGCACCGCCTCCGGATAAAGCGCCAGTTTGTCCGGCACAAGAAGAACCAGCAAAGCCGGCGGCTGGGGTGAGGCGGCCTTGAGCTGTTCTTGCAGTCTCAGGACTGCACCTGCTTTACCACTAGCCACATGTTTCTGAGTCAGACGGTCCAGCTCTGCCACCGGATACAGCCAGCCTTCTTTCCCCTCGAAGACCTGGCGGTTGCCGTCACCATTGAGGAAACGGCGGAGTTCATGCCCTGCGCGGGCCACCGGCTGGAGAAACGCGGCCTCCACTGTGGCAAACATTGCGAATGCACCCAGCAGCAAGAAGGTCCAGCCTGAGCCAAGGGCAACTCTGCGCTGCCATTTCTCCTGCTGAAGCCACCAGCCGAAGGCAGGCACTGCCAGAAGCGAGATGACCGCCAGCCACAGCAACCAGCAAACCCTGGCGGTGGTGAGCCTGCCGTCGAGAAACACGGTGTAGAGCGTTTCAGCAGGAGGATTGAAAAGCCGCGCCCACTCACCCCAGGCCGCAACGGGGCCGTCTGTGTACAGCAAAGGCAGGCTCAGAGCATAAACGGCCGTGATCAATACACAGCGCACGCCGCGAGGCAGGCGCTGCCATGCCCGGGAGCGTTCCAGCCCCGGCGACAGTGCGATGAGTCCGGCCTGCAATCCCAACCACACAGTGTGTCCGCCCTGGGGAGGGCTTTTCATAAGCAGCAAACTGGCAACCAATACCGTTGTGACGGCAAATTCCGGGCGCTGCCAGCGCGATCGTGTTTCGGAACCTGTCCCTGAAGTCCAGCGACTCCAGAATGCGGCAAACCCTCCTGCCCAGAACGGCTTGCGAGCCATGTCTGGCCATTCATAGCCCGCTATCTGCAGAGGCCCCAGGATGGCCAATGACAGCCACCCGCCCAAGACCAGCGGCAGAAGGGCGGCAAAGGCGACCATGGCAACAAAAGCAGACCAGCCGCTGGCGGCAGCCGCAGAAGCCCCCGTGCAAAGATGCAGGATATCTGCCAGACCCGCCGCCAGGAAAAGCTGGAACAGCCCATGCCCCATGCGGGCGAGGCCTGCCGCCACGCTCCGTCTCCCCCTTGCCGGGCGGGCGCCCCCCAGAAAACCTGCCAGCAAAAGCAGCAAGGCGGGCAACGGGGAGGCAATGTCCAAAGTCATCGTTTCTTTTCAGCGGGGTTGCCCTTCCTTGCCCGCAAGGCGGCAAGGATTCAACCGGAATGCTTCCACGCATCTCCAGAGGCCTTTTCCGGCCTGTTTTCAGCCGATAAGCTGCATTTGAGATGACGGCTGGGCTTGCAATCCGGCGTATCTATCATGAAACTTGACACCCCCAGCCATGTCAGCGCCCAACATCCATGCCCAGCCGCCGGAAAAACTTACCGGAATTCATATCGGCAAGACCAAGACATCGGCCGCGGGTGTGCCTGCGGTGGCCAATTCCCTGAAGCATGTGTACAGCAGCAGCGGACTGCTGCGCGGCACCTCCGCCATGCTGAAGCTGAACCAGAAAGGCGGCTTTGACTGCCCCAGCTGTGCCTGGCCGGATCCGGAGGACCACCGCAGCGCCTTTGAGTTTTGTGAAAACGGTGCCAAAGCCATCGCCTCCGAAACCACCAAGGCGCGCGTCACACCCAAGTTCTTTGCCGACAATAGCGTGGCCGAACTCTCCGACTGGAGCGACTACGAAATGGATCAGGCAGGCCGCATCACCCACCCGGTGATTTTGCGTGAAGGTGCCACCCACTATGAGGAGATCTCCTGGGATGATGCCTTCAACCTCGTGGGCAAGGAACTGAACGCCCTCGCGTCGCCCGATGAGGCGGTGTTTTACACCTCCGGCCGCGCGACCAACGAAGCCGCCTTTTTGTACCAGCTTTTTGTCCGTCACTTTGGTACCAACAACCTGCCGGACTGCTCCAACATGTGCCATGAGTCCAGCGGTGCGGCGCTTAACCAAAGCGTGGGCGTGGGCAAGGGCACCGTGACGCTGAAGGATCTGGAAACGGCCGAGACCATTCTCATCATTGGCCAGAACCCCGGCACCAACCACCCGCGCATGCTCAGCAGCCTGCAAAAGTCGGTGGAAAACGGGGCCACCATCATCGCCGTGAACCCGATGAAGGAAGCCGGGCTCACCGGCTTCATGCATCCGCAGCAGGTCAAAGGCGTGCTGGGCATGGCCACTCCGCTGGCCAAGCACTTCCTCCAGGTGAACCTGAACGGGGACCAGGCCCTGCTGAAGGGCAACGCCAAAACTCTGGTGGAAGACGGCACGCTGGACACCGAATTCATCGCCCAGCATGTGGACGGCTTTGAAATGTATCGCGATCACCTTCGCGGCCTCGACTGGGCTGAGCTGGAGCGCCTGTCCGCCATCAGCCGGGATGTCATGCAGATGGTGGCCCGCCAATGCGCCGGCGGCCAGCGCAAGCTGATCACCTGCTGGGCCATGGGCCTTACGCAGCACAAGAACGCCGTCGCCACCATTCAGGAAGTCGTCAACATCCACCTTCTGCTCGGGGCCATCGGCCGCGAGAGCGCTGGCCTCTGCCCGGTTCGCGGCCACAGCAATGTGCAAGGAGACCGCACCATGGGCGTCTTTGAGAAGATGCCAGAATGGTTCATGGACAACCTGGAAAAAGAGTTCCAGTTCAAAGTCCCCCGCCATCATGGCTGGGACACCGTCAATGCCATCAAAGCCATGCATGAAGGCCGGGGCAAAGTCTTCTACGCGCTGGGCGGCAACTTTCTCCAGGCCACCCCGGACACGGAATACACTGCCGAGGCCCTGCGTCGATGCAGCCTGACGGTGCATGTCTGCACCAAGTTGAACCGCAGCCATCTGGTGACCGGACGCACCGGTCTTATTTTGCCCTGCCTGGGCCGCAGTGAATGGGAAGAGCGGGGTGACCTCACCCAGTTTTGCAGTGTGGAAAACAGCATGAGCGTGGTACATGCCTCGCACGGTCATCTGGAGCCCGCATCTCCCCACCTGCTCAGCGAGCCGGTCATTGTCGCCCGCACCGCAGCCGCCGCTCTGGGCAGCCGGTCCAAAGTGGACTGGGCCTATCTGGTGGAAGATTATGACCGCATCCGCGACCACATCGAGCATGTGATCCCCGGGTTTGAAGACTTCAACAACCGCCTGCGGGAGCCCGGCGGCTTTTACCTGCCCAGCAGCGCCCGCCAGCGCATCTGGAAAACCCGCACCGGCAAGGCGGAGATCCACACGCATCCGCTCAGCATCCTGGTGCCGGGCAAGGACCAGCTGGTGCTGCAGACCTTCCGCAGCCATGACCAGTTCAACACCACCGTTTACGGCCTTAACGACCGCTACCGCGGCATCGGCAATGAGCGGCGCATCATCTTCATGAACCCTCAGGACATGAAGGAGCGGGGCATCGGCCCGCTGGAGCCTGTGGACATCACCAGCCATTTTCAGGGAGAAACCCGTGAAGCCCATCGTTTCCTTGCGGTGCCCTATGATCAGCCCCGGGGAAATTGTGCCGCCTATTTCCCTGAAGCCAACGTATTGGTCCCCATCGGCAGCTTTGCCGATGTCAGCCTGACCCCCACGTCCAAGAGCGTGCTAGTCACGGTGAAACCTTCTGCTTAGAATCTTCCCGAAAACCCCTTTCTATGAAACGCCTCATCGCCCTTTTCACGCTCATCTCAGCCATGGCAGGAGCCGCCGTTGTCGAAAAACCCCTGGAATACAAAGCCGGAGACGTCGTCTGCGAAGGCTGGCAGGCCTATGATGATGCCGTCCAGGGCAAGCGCCCGTCTGTGCTCATCGTCCACCAGTGGACCGGCGTGAGCGACAATGAAAAGATGCGCGCCAAAATGCTGGCCGAACTGGGCTACAACGTCCTCGTGGCCGATGTGTACGGCAAAGGCATCCGCCCCGTGCCACCGGAGGCCAGCAAGGAGGCGGGCAAATACAAGAGCAACCGCCCTCTGCTGCGTGACCGTGTGAACGCCGCCCTGAGCGTGCTGAGCAAGGACGCACGGACTGACACCGCCAAGATCGCCTGCATCGGCTACTGCTTCGGCGGAACGGCCGCCATCGAGCTGGGCCGCAGCGGCGCTGCCATCAAGGGCATCGTCAGCTTCCACGGCAGCCTGGATTCCCCTAACCCTGCCGATGGCAAAAACATCAAGGCCAAAGTCCTGGCCCTGCATGGTGCCGACGACCCCTTTGTCGCTGCCAAGGATCTCGCTGCTTTCGAGCAGGAGATGAAGGATGGCGGCGTGGACTACAAGCTGGTGCAGTATCCCGGCGCCGTCCACAGCTTCACCCAGATCTCCGCCGGCCATGACAACAGCAAGGGCTCGGCCTACAACGAGGCTGCGGACAAAGCCTCCTGGGAGGAGATGAAGGCCTTCTTTGGCCGCATCTTCGCCAACTGATCCTTGTTCCATTTCTCCAATGCCGAGCGAACGAAAGTGCGTCCGGCATTGTCTTTTTCATACCGATGAATGCCCGGCCCTTTTCCCTCCCCGGTATGGCTCTCGCCCTGGCCTGCCTGCCTCTTTTGCAAGCTGCCGGGCAGCCTGCTCCTGAGGGTAAAAACGAAGCTGGTGTGCAGGCGGGAGCGGAAAAGCAGGAGACGGATTTCCTCCGCTTTACCGAAGGGGATGAACGCGATGCCCTGGAAACCGCCATCGTGCGGTATGTTTCCCCCGCAGGCGTCAAGGTGGATCTGGTGGGAGCCGTCCACATTGCAGACAAAGCCTATTTTGAAGAGCTCAACATGCGCTTCAAAAATTACGATGCGGTGCTTTATGAACTGGTAGGCCGGCCCATGTCCAAAAGAGAGACCTTGAAGCCTGGGGACGGCCATGAAAAACTGCAATGGCTGGGCCAGGTGCAGGAGACCCTGCGCAAGACGCTGAAACTGGAGAGTCAGCTCAAGGGCATCGACTACCGCGCCCCGAATTTTGTCCATGCCGACATGAGCGTGGAAGGTTTCTTCGACTCGCAGGAGGAGAAAAAGGAAAACTTCATCACGCTCTGGCTGCGGGCCATGGGGGCCCAGGCAGGCCTCTCGCGAGACCGCCCTCAGCCGGGCATGCTGGAACTGATGATGATCCTTCGTCAGGAAGACCCTTCCATGGATCTGAAGCGGCTCATGGGCCAGGAATTCGACAGCATGGAGCAGCTGATCGCGGGCATCGAAGCCGGTGGCAGCGGCACCAGCATCATCGGCGACCGCAACCGCCATGCGCTGGAAGTGATGGACCGCGAGATCGCCGCAGGCAAAAAGCGTCTGGCCATCTTCTACGGGGCGGCTCATCTGCCTGACATGGAGAAACGGCTGCTTGCCCGCGGTTTTAAACGCGAAAGCGTTGAGTGGCTGACCGCCTGGGATCTACCCTGGCCGGAAGAGTAATGCAGTTTCGCCCGGAATGACGGGGCTTCCAGGTGTGAGATCTTTCAGCCCTCATGAATCGAACAAAGCCGCGAGATGATGAGGCCAGGATGACCTCGCTCCCATTGGCTCCGCCGCAGACCTCAAGAAGTGACTGCATCTTGCCGTCAACATGAGGTCAGGATGGGCTCACTCCATCCAGTCACCGTGTGCAGGCAGGACTGTGCTGTCACTTTTCATTCGCTTCAGCTTCACCCGCGCAGTTCTTGTGTGGTTGGCGATGTTTAGGGAAAGGATCCTTTTTACAGTGAACTCTGACAACCTCGCAATCTACCTGAAAGACCATCTGGCGGGCTCCGTGGCGGCGCTGGAGCTGCTGGATCATTTGCAGGCAATCTTTGCCGGGAGACCTGAGGCGGATGAAATCCGCGGGCTGCAAGCCGTCATCGGGTCCGACCAGCAGGAGTTGAAGTATTTGTTAGACCGGTTTCCCGCCGATGAGGGGATCTTGAAAAAAGCCGGTGCCTGGATGGCGGAAAAGGCCCTGCGGATAAAACTTGGCAGCGAAGACGGCGACCTGGCGCTGCTGGAAGCTTTTGAGGTTCTCGCCTTGGGCATCGAGGGAAAACTCCGCCTCTGGCGTGCACTGGAAGGCCTGGCAACAGGACTGGATCTGCCGAGGCTTCAGGCCTCAGCCATCCGCCAATCGGAGCAGGTCGAAGGACTGCGCCTCGAAGCAGCGCGTCGCGCTTTTGGGATTGCTCCCCCTGTCGCGTTTAGAGGCTGAATCAAGACCGGGCATGCCTGGGGTGTTTGCGGCCTTGCCGCGCTCCCAGTTTTCCACCTAACGATCTTTCCTCACCGCGCTTGCATCTCCAGGCCATCGCGTCTCTGTTCGGGCAGCATGAGTTCTCCCTCTTCCTCCCGCGCAGGTGTTTCTCTCATGACCGCCACGGCCGTGGTGGTGGCCAACATGATCGGCACCGGAGTTTTTACCAGCCTGGGCTATCAAGTGGGCGGTCTGCCTTCGGGTTTTGTCATAGCGCTTCTCTGGGCGGTCGGCGGACTTTGCGCTTTTTGCGGAGCACTGGCCTATGGCGAGCTTGCCGCTGCCCTGCCCCGTTCCGGTGGTGAATATCATTTCCTGTCGCGGACTTTCCACCCGGCAGCCGGTTTTGTCGCAGGCTGGCTTTCCGCCACTGTGGGTTTTGCCGCCCCCATTGCCCTGGCGGCCATGGCCTTCGGCAAATATTTCACGGGTATTTTTCCCAGCACCTCCGCCCTCTATCTTTCCATCGCGGTCAGTGTTGCGGTCACCATCATTCATCTCTTCGGTATTCAGGTCGCTGCGAGGTTTCAAAACCTGGCCACCTGGGGCAAGGTGACCCT
>DASWXG010000590.1:0-10511 GCA_036405615.1 Prosthecobacter sp.
CGTTGGAATCCGAAGACTTTGCAGCAGCCTCCACCGGCTACGTGAGAGCCAAAGCGATCCTGGATGCGGATCTCAACGGAGAGGCTGAAGCTGAAGCGGCCGGTCCTGTGTGGGTATTCAGCAGGCAGGTGTTTCCGGTGGGAACACGCAGCTTCTCGATGCCGGTGGAACAGCCGGAGCTGTATGCCGGACGTGTTCTGTCTGTGGAGGAAGACCATGTTTTGAAGCTGGTGGGTGCTTTGAACATTTCCCCGGATGCCGGGGCCCTGCATGTGGAAGTGCTGAACGGCACCTCTGCGGGTCAGTTGCTGCATGTGACGGCTGTGGATGGCAGCCGTCTGCAAACCTTGGAAAAGCTGCCTCAAGGCATGGCTGGAGCCCGGGTTGCATTGCGGGCAAGCCAGACTTTGAACAGAGTGCTGCCTGCGCAACTGTTTGTTAGCGGATCTTCGTCAGAAGACTCTGACCGTGTGCTCGCCTACGATGCGGCGACGAATGCTTTTGTGCCTGTGACCCATGGGGCGGATGGGTGGAGCACTGATCTGGCACTCCTGCCGGGTGAGGCTGTGCTGGTTCAGAGCCGCAATCAGGAAGTCAGTGCATGGATTGCCGGGCAGCTTTCAGAGCAAGCACCCCGGGCCTTGCCGAAAATCGGGACTCGCTTCACCGGCACACGACAGGTTGCACCACTTTCACCCGCCCGTTTGGGGCTGGGCCGCCAGGAAGGTTTCCCTGCGTCTGCTGAGCCTGCGGGAGCCGCCCGTCTCCGGTTGTGGAAGGCAGACTTCGACTCTGCGGCTGAGGGGTACGAGAGCCTTTACCTTCACGCCTGGGATGCCGGCACCTTGTGGCTCAGGGAAGGGGATCCGCTGGCCCAGGACATGAGTGCTGAGCCCGTGCTGCTGCCGTTCCACGGATTCTTCCTGGTGCAGCCGCAGTAGACGGCAAAGCCGGGTTTCCCCGCTGCGGGTACGACTTGTTTGCCAATCCTTGTGAAAGGGCTGGCTATTCTTTGCGCTCGGCAAAGCGCGCTTCTATCCCGGGCAATGTTTTGAGAAGGGCAGTGCCTTTTTCTCTGCCCATGACGCACATGGCGGTATCAATCGCATCGCTGGTGGTGCAGTCGTCCGCAATGATGGAGCAGGCGATGCTTTTGGTTAGTCCAAGACCGGTTTTGAGAGACAGAACATGTGAATAGCGTGTGCCGTCGATGATGGTGAACTGGTACAGATCTCCGGAGGTGGACACCGCGCGGTTGGCCAGGGTCAGCGTTTCCAGTTCGTCATCCTCCCCTGGGCGCGTGAAGGTCCGGAGCTTGACTTCCCAGCCCTGTTTGCCCGGCGGGGCATCCCCGGCGGCGGTATCTCCGCCGGCCAGGACGATGGAGCGTGGCAGGCCATGGGCGCGGAGGATGCGCAGGCATTCGTCTGCGGCGTAGCCCTTGGCAATCCCGCCCAGATCCAGCAGTGTGCCGGGAACGAGGGAAATTTCCCTGGAAGCCGGATGCAATGTCACCCTTTTCCAGTCCGTGGCTGCCACCCCTGCATCAAGGCGGGCTTGCGGCGGCAATTTGCCCTGCCGGCGGCTGCGCCGCCACAGCTGGGTGAGGTGGCCGCAGGTGGGATCAAAAGCGCCGTCGGTGATCCTGGCAAAATGAACCGCGCGTTCCATCAGATCATACATGGGGGCGCTGACCTTCGCCGGGTAGCGGGCACCCGGGGCACAGAGCTTCATGAGCTCGCTGGTGGGGTCGTAGTCCGTGAATATCTGGTTCAGCTCTGCCACCCGGGCAAAGCAGGCCTCGGTGGCTTTCTCGGCCAGAGCCCGGTTGGCGGAATAACAAGAGATGCGGAATGTCGTGGCCATGCCCGGTCCGCTAAAATCATAGCGGGTGAGTTCTCCGGTTTTGTTCGCTGCGGGAACTGCAGACAGTTGTGACGTCGCCGGGGCCTCTGCGTGCAGAGGCAGGGAGGCTGCGGTGGCCAAGCAAAACGCCCCGCAAGCGGCGAGGCTGGCGGGGCGTGAAAACGGCATGAAAGGATCTGCCTTTATTATCAGACCACGAGAGTCTGGTCGCGGGAAGGACCCACGCCCAGAAGGCTGATGCGTGCGCCAGTCAGTTCCTCAAGGCGCTTGAGGTAAGCCTTGGCGAGATCTGGCAGATCAGCGTAATTTTTGATCTGGCTCAGGTCCTGTTTCCAGCCCTGGTGGGTTTCATACACCGGTTCGCAGGCTTCGATGTCCTCGATGGTGCTCGGCGGATAATGGATGGTCTCACCGCGCAGTTTGTAAGCGGTGCAGATCTGGATGGTTTCAAGACCGTCGAGACCGTCCAGGTTGGTGATGGCGAGTTCGTCAGCACCGTTGATCATGACGGCATAACGGACCAGCACGGCATCCAGCCAGCCGCAGCGGCGGGCACGGCCGGTGGTGGCACCAAACTCACGGCCCATGTTGTGCAGCATGTCGCCGATGTCCTCGTTCTCAGTGATGAACGGACCGGAGCCGACACGGGTGGTGTAGGCTTTGGCCACAGCCACAACCTTGTCAATCATGCGTGGAGGCACGCCGGATCCGGTGCAAGCGCCGCCGGAGGTGGTGTTTGAACTGGTGACGAAAGGATAGGTGCCGTGGTCAATGTCGAGATAGGTTCCCTGGGCACCTTCAAAAAGGAGGCTCTTGCCAGCCTTGATGGCCTCGTGGCAATAGACAGCCGTGTTGGTGATGTGCGGAGCCAGCTCCTTGGCGGCGGCGAGCACTTCAGCAACGGTCTGCTCCTCATTCACCTCTTCCACCCCAGCTTCGCGCAGGGTCACATTGTGCTGAACGATACGGGCGCGCAGTTCTTTTTCGAGCTGTTCCGGGCGGGTGAGAAGGATGGCACGCAGACCGCCGCGCTCCACCTTGTCCGCATAGGCAGGGCCGATGCCGCGACCTGTGGTGCCGATCTTGTTGGCGCCGCGCTTGGCTTCGCGGGCATGGTCCAGGCCCTTGTGATAAGGCATCACGAGGTGGGCGGTTTCACTGATCTTGAGGTTGGCGGGCGTGATCTTGACGCCCTGGCCACGCAGTTTGGCCATCTCGGTGAGGAGGCCGAGAACGTCCATAACCACACCGTTGCCGATGACGCACATTTTGTCCTCCCAGAGAATGCCGCTGGGAATGAGATGGAGGATGTATTTGGTCCCGTTGTTGATGACCGTGTGACCGGCGTTGTTACCGCCTGCGGCGCGTACGACAACATCTGCCTTTTCCGTGATGTAGTCTACGATCTTGCCTTTTCCTTCATCGCCCCACTGGGCACCGACAACAATGGTATTGGACATTATTTGAGCTTCTTCGCGGCGCATGGAGGCCGCATCCTTGTTTGGTTCTTCTGACAAAAGGGTCATGCCGGCGGCCGTTCAAGCGGGCCGCCAGGGATCGCTGCATGTGTGCGACCGCGAGACCGTGAAATTAGGCGGTCATCTGGGTGAAAGAGAAAATCGCGTAGCCGCAGACCAGCAACGCAAGAATGGCCAGACCGATGAGCGGGGCGTAGCCGTTGCTCTTGGGTTTGCCCTTGGGGCCGAAACCGCTGCGGCGGTTACGGTCAATGGCCGTCGCTCCATAACCGCTGCTGGACATGGTGCGAGTGGGGGCGGTGTAGGCCGGGGCCTCTTCGAAATCACCGATGAAAACGCACTCCACGTCGCCCAGGGTGAAAGTGCCGCCATGGCCGAGTTCCAGGCGTTCTACACGCTCACCATTGATTTTGGTGCCATTGGTGGAGCCGAGGTCTGTCAGTACCCACGCATCCCCTTCGATGCCCACTTCGCCATGATGGCTGGAGACAGAGTCATGAGCGATGATGAGATGATTGTCATCGGCCCGGCCGAGCGTCATGCGCTCTGCGGTCAGCTCGACTTCGCCATTGGTACCTTCGGGGGTTGTGTACTGAATTTTTGCCATAGCGTGAGAGCATTTAGCAGGCGAGGGCTTCGCTGGCAAGCCGCAATCCTGCGCTGGCATTTGGGCATTATGCACGAAAATGCAGAACCCGGAAAAGGGTTCCCGCTCGCAGGGCTGTCACCTCTGTGCCAAAGAATGCGGCATGCCGAACCCCTTTGTCTTTGCCACCTGCCGCGCAGGCTCTGAAACTTCCTTGAAAAAGGAGGTGGCCGGACGGTATGAGGGAAAGCTGACGCCCGCTTTTATGCGCCCGCAACTGATCACCTGGAAAGCCCAGGAAGCGGAATTGCAGGGGGATTTCCGGCTCCGCGCATGGCATGCCCAGGTATCCGGGATATCTCTAGGCATGGCAAAATCGGAGCAGGAAGTGGCTGCGCTGGCGGCTGGCCTGACCCCCGTGACCGTTCATGTTCTGCCCCGCGAAGTTCCGGAAGATGGCATTCCGGCGGAGGCATGGTCCCGTGTGGATGGTCTGAAGGCTGGTATCTGCGGTGGTCTCGGAATGTCGCCCGAACGCTCACCCCGGCCGGGAGAGTGCGTGCTGGACGTGATTGTGGGAGCCGAAGGAGAACCGATGCTGGTGGGCTGGCACCGCCATCAGCCCGAGGATCTGGCGGATCCTGCGGCGTTGCTTCGTTTGCAACTTCCGGAAGATGCCCCGTCCAGAGCTTGGCTGAAAATGGAGCAGGCACTGAGATGGAGCGGGCAGGGCGGGGGACTGGACCTTAAAGGTAAGACCGTCCTGGAACTCGGGTCAGCCCCGGGAGGTGCCTCCCGATCACTCCTGTCCCGGGGGGCAGAGGTCTTTGGGGTGGATACCGGGGAGATGGATGCGGGTATCCTGGCTGACCCTGGCTTCCATCATTTGAAGGTGGCGGCGGGGGATCTGCGACCAAGCATGGTTCCCGGGCAGGCGGATTTGATCGTGTCGGACATGAATCTGGAGCCGTGGCTGGTGGGTAAGTATGTGGAGAAATTTGCCTCCAGACTCCAGCCGCTGGGGTTGATTTTGACCTTGAAGATCAACTCGGGCAAGGTGGCCGCAGAACTCCCCGAGTTGATCCAGCGAATCCGCACCTGGGCACCGGGTCCCGTCTATATTAAACAGCTCCCCGCCAACCGTCAGGAACTGACGCTCATCTCCTGGAGTGCATAACAAAAAGCCTGATCACCTTGTGAGGTGATCAGGCTGAAAGGAACTGACGCTGGCTGGCCTAACCGAAGAGCTGAGTCAACGGCTTGCCTTTGTCGGCCACAGTGAACGGGCGCTTGGTGGGTGAGTAGAGCACCTGGTCCAGCGGCAGGCCCAGGGCATAACCAATGGTGGCGTTCAGGTCCGGGATGGTGGTAGACCCGTCCACCACTTTGTCTCCTTGCTCGTCGGTTGCACCATAGACCTGCCCGCCCCGGATGCCACCACCGGCCAGCACACAGCTGAAGCCAGCCGGGTGGTGGTCGCGGCCGTCGTTGGCGTTAATCTCGGGGGTGCGGCCAAACTCGGTGGCCAGCACCACCAGCGTGTCATTCAGCATGCCGCGGGCTTCGAGGTCGCTGAGCAGGGTGCTCATGGCGGAGTCGAGTTCGTCGCAAAGTTCTGGCACGCGGGTGAAGTTGGCATTGTGGGTATCCCAGCTGCCAAAGCTGACCTCCACATGGCGGACGCCATGTTCTACCAGACGGCGGGCCAGCAAGCAGCCCTGGCCGAAACGCTCGCGCCCGTATTTGTCGCGGAGTGCGTCCGGCTCGGCGGCCAGATCAAAAGCCTTCAGTTCCTCGCTCTTCATCATCTTCACGGCATCGTCATACATGTCACTGTAAGCGCGCACGTTTTTGACGTCGTAGGTGGAGGCAAATTTCTGGTCCAGTTGCTTGGCGATGCTCAACCGGCTGCTGAAGCGCTCCTCTGTGAACCACTCCTGCGGGCGGACATTGGCGATGCCACTTTCCGGGTCGTTGATCATCAGTGGCGCAAAGCGAGACTCGAAGAAGCCAGCACCCGCATGGCGGCTGTCATTGCCGATCATGACACTGCCCGGCAAGGTGGGGTTGCCCCGGTCTTGGAATTTCTGCAACCAGGCTCCCATGGAGGGATGGCGGATGCTGCTCCGCTGCGTGTAGCTGGTGTGCATGAAGTAATTGCCCTGTTCATGCGCACCCTGGGTGGAGTTCATGCCGCGCAAGATGGCCAGCTTGTCCGCCTGGCGGGAGAGCAGGGGAATGTTCTCGCTCAGGCGGATGCCGTCCACCCGGGTGTCCACCGTCTTGGTCAGCCCCATGACATCAGCATTTGCGGGTTTGGGGTCAAAGGTGTCCAGATGGCTCATTCCGCCTGTCATGTAGAGGTAGATGACATTTCTCGCCGTGGGCACCTGCTTCAGAGGGCTGGTGTTCTCTCCCGGAATGGCAAACGCCTTGCTGCCAAGCTGGCTGAGGGCGGTGACACCGAGAAAGGTATTGGCTGCGCCGGTGAGAAACTGGCGCCGGCCAAAGGGCGTGGAGGTGGGGTTCATGACGGGTCGAGCAGGTGGTGGTTTTGCTTTCTCCCGCCGAAACGACCAGGCTGCGGGCGACCTTGCAGCAAAATGTGCACGGTCGCGGCTTGAAGGCCGTTCCTTGGCAGGATTGTCCAGGCTTCCGGCTCTTTCGCCGTCCTCAGGAGTTCTTTCTCACCACACGCACCGAATAGATGCCCGATGCCCGGGTGGAGAGCGCGAGAGGCTCCGGCGTGGCCACAGCGGGATCCAGGATGAGGTATTCCTGACCTTCCTTGCCGACCACCAGAACCCAATGAGGAATACCCATGGGAAGGAAAAACTTCACCAGGGGATATTCGCCTTTTTCCAGGGCGGTATCCAAGGCGGCGTGACTTGGGTTGCTATGGACAATGATCTCCAGGCGTTTTTCAAACACCGTTCCCACGGCGGACCAGACCAGCCAGTTTTGGGGTGTAAACCCGCCTGCTGCGGTCAGCATCTTGTTGAGCTGCGGCGGATCTATGCTTTCTCCCAGGGTGATCGCGGCTGTGGTCAGACTGCACAGGGTGCAACCCACGGCACCGATGGTTTCCGTCTGAGACTGCCCGATGTGCTCCGCCTTCCAACGCGGGTCTGACTGCAGGAAATGAGGCGCATGAAAAGGCAGCCGCAGGGACAGCGTCCGACCTCCGGTGGCGGCGATGTGAGAGATGCTCCGGGCTCTCTGCGTCTTCCACCACACATAACCTGCCAGTCCGGCTCCGCCCATGATGAGGGTTGAAACGGCAATCAAGGCGAGACGTTTGGATTTCATCGGGATGGAGGATCGAATAGGTAAGAATGGTCCTGCGGAACTTTATCGAGAAGTGGCGGAGAAGTCAGCCCTTTCAAAATTTCTTCTTCGGCGTTGATCCATGTCCACGATAGAATGCCTTTTGGGCGGATGACTGCAGCAGAACGCTGAGGGGGAGCTGAAGCATTGGGTTTCAGCTCAGCGAGCTTTTGGAAGTCGATGACTACGCGTTTCTGCACCTCTTCAAAAGAAAGGCCATGGCGGGGCCCCGTTGTTGAATCTGCATACCAAGGAGCCATATCTTGCCAAGTCTGGGGAATTTGGCCGCTTCTTTGGTAAGCGGTAACGATGAGATCTGTGGCTGCCCAGTGAGCATACATGTTCCGGGCTATCTCAGGCATTTTCCAGATCAGCCAACCCGCTCCCAGCAGAAAGCACGTAACCAGACCCGAGATTCCCCAAAAGAAAATCTTCCCGAGGCGGGGCAGGAAACGCGACGGCGATGGGGCCATAGGTGATTGTGAGGTTACCTTGCTCAAACAGGTAAGTCCAGCGTCAGAGCCGGACGGAAGCCGCGATCTTCACCGCCAGGGTAGCCTTGAGGATTGGAAACAATCCGTGTCTGGCCAAGGGTGTAGTCTACAGGGTGATGAATGTGTCCGTGAACCCACAGCACAGGCTGGTGTTTTAGAATGAAGTCGTCCAATCGCGATGCATAGGCTGCGCTGATACCCTGCGTGCGACGCGCTTCGGGTAACGACAGCAGACTGGGGGCGTGATGAGTCATGATGATCGTTCGCCGTGGATCGTGGGCACTGAGAAACGTTTCCATTTCCCGCAAGGATTCGTGATGAAAGTCGCGTTTATCCTGTGGACGCAGCTTCCGGTATTGACGGCGTGAATTACGGATGCGTTTGTAGTCGTTCATCTGTTCCCCGGCCACAAGCGCGGCTTGGGTCCAGTCCTCATCGTGCAGGGCAAAATCGGTCCACAGAGTGCATCCGAAGATGTGCCAGCCTTTCAGGTGAATGCTGCTGTTCTCCAGGACATGAACATGACTGCCTGCCGTGGCATCCTGAAGTTTTTCCCGGATGCGAGGTGTACGATCACCATAAAATTCATGGTTCCCGCAGATGTAGGCCACAGGCGTGTTACCGCTCATCTCGCGGATCCAGGGAAGGGCATTGAGTTTAGTGTGGATGTCGCCTGCCAGCAGAATCAGATCGCAATCAACGTGCGGGATATCGGTGGAACCAAACTCACGGTGGAGATCGCTCAGGAGGCGGACGCGCATAAAAAGAAACGGAGCGGTGAAGATGTCACCGCTCCGCTTGAATGCACGAAGGTTCTGGGAGTGTGGAGAGGCGCCTTCAGGAGGCTGCTTTGGAGCGGCGCTTGAAGAAGCGACGCCAGGCCAGGGCAAAGCCAGTCCAGACCAGGAGGATGGCCGCCAGGGTGCTCAAGGCTGCGACGACCTGTCCCGGCAGGCCAAAAAGCTCCCCTGTATGCAAGTAGCGTGAATACATGCGGAGACGGCGGCCCAGGTTCTGATCGCTGAGATTTTCCGGGCTGCGTTGCACGGTTTGCTGGGCCACATCCAGATTCAGCATGGTGCGCAGATGCACCTCACCGCGGCCCCCTTTGTCCAGCATGACTGGAAACGGCGCGCCTGGCTGTTGAGGCATGCGCAAGCTGAGGCTGACAAAGTCTGGGTTCTCTTTCCGAATCTGAGCGATCAAGCTATCCAGGCCTGCCAAGGAAACGGATGCAGCCGCAGGGCCGCCTTCACCACGAGGACCACGCTCACCGCCTTCACCACGAGGACCACGCTCACCGCCTTCACCACGAGGACCACGCTCACCGCCTTCACTGCGAGGACCGCGCTCACCGCCTTCACTGCGAGGACCGCGCTCACCGCCTTCACCGCGAGGCCCACGTTCGCCGCCTTCACCACGAGGACCACGCTCACCGCCTTCACCACGAGGACCGCGCTCGCCACCTTCGGCGCGTTGGGCCATTCCCGCCCCGGGACCGCCAGGACCGCCTGGGCCACGGGTGCGTGGGGGAGGTGGTTCGTTACCGGTCGCACGATAGAGCAGGTTGTTCGCCCAGGTGTAGGACATAATCAGCCCTGTAAGGATGATGAGAAGCATGGGGAGGGCGCTCCAAAAGCCAATGACGTTGTGCCAGTTCCAGTCGCGAGCGCGGCCGCTCAGACGGCGGTTGAAGAGTGTCACCGCGCGGATGTTCGGCCAGCGCCAGCGGCGCGGGAACCACAGATAGATGCCGCTGAGCAGAAGCACGCCAAAGATGAGGGTGCCTGCACCGGTGATGGCTTTGCCTGTTTCGCGCTCAAGTCCGGACCCTGTAAGAAAGCGGTGCCATGCAGTGATGGCATGAAACAGATCATGAACCTCTTTGTTGCCTTCGCCCAGGAACTCGCCGGTGTAGGGGTTGACATAGAAGTGACCCTCCCGGCCGATGCTGAGAACGGCAGGGCGGGTGGCATCGCCTTTCCAGGTGATGCCGCTTGGTGCAAGGCCGGGCTTCTGCTCCTTGAACTTGGCCACCAGAGCCTCTGGAGACAGGGGCTCTGTCCCGGCGGCCGGTGCGGTCACATTCAAGCCTCTGTTAAACCAGTCCATGATCTGGGTCTCAAAGCTGATCATGAGGCCGCTGATGGCCATGGAAAGAATGATGATGCCGGCGAGAATGCCACTGACGAGATGAGCCCAGAAGATGCTGCGATGGAAGGTGAGATGCATGGGGGGAGGGTATGCGGGTAACGCCGGGGAAACGTGCGAAACAGAACGGAAACAGGAGGCGGCTAAAACCTAGGCTCGGGGGTGGAGTTGCGGAGCAGAAAAGAAAAAATTACGAAAGGAGCGGGGGCTGTGAGTGGTGAAGAACGCGGGCCAAAGGCAACTGGCCTAACAAGGATTGCTTGAGGGGGCGGGGCGCTTACATCTCGGCCCACTGGCGCAGCAGGTTGTGGTAAACTCCGGTGAGCTGGACGGCAGTTTTGTCCGCCACTTCATTGCCTGCGAGTTCATGGGCCAGCCGCTGGATGGAGATGTCCAGGTCGAAAAGCATGGCTCGCTGGCCGTTGTCCCGGATCATACTTTGCAGCCAGAAAAACGAGGAAACACGGGCACCACGCGTGACGGGCGTCACGTGATGAAGGCTGGTGGATGGGTAGAGCACCATGTGGCCGGCTGGCAGTTTCACACTGTTGACTCCGTAGGTGTCCTCGATGCACAGTTCTCCGCCATCGTACTCGTCAGGATTGGCAA
>DASWXG010000591.1:0-7570 GCA_036405615.1 Prosthecobacter sp.
GGAAGTGACACCGAAAGACATGGAAGAGAATCACCTAATCCTCTGGGGAGATGCCAGCTCGAACAGCCTTATCAAGAACCTGATGCCGCGCATGCCGCTGCGCTGGAGCGAGGAAAAGGTAAGTGTGCGAAAAGAGTCCTGGAGCGCGGCCAGTCATGTCCTGACAGCTGTTTACCCCAACATCCTTTCCGAGACCGCAGCGAAAAATCGCTACATCGTGCTCAACTCCGGCCTCACCTTCCGCGAGGCTCACGACCGCACCAACTCCCTGCAAAACCCCAAGCTGCCCGACTGGGCCATCCTGGACATCACCCAGGCACCTAATGCCGAAAGTGCAGGCAAAGTGGTGGCCGCAGATTTCTTCGGTGAGTTTTGGCAGGTGAAGAAGGCAGCGAAATAGGGGACGGAGGAACGATACCCAAGCTTGGATCCAGGCCAGAGGCACCTGGAGGGGGCGTGCTGGCCCTCATGCTTTTTCAAGGAGCGGGGACTTGCCAAGTCCCGGCTTTTTTTGGTTGGGCGAACTCTCTGTTCTCCCGCGTCCCGGCCGCTCTGAATGGTCCGTTTTGATTGGGAAGACGGTTCTGGGCTGGTTGCGCTCCCATGTCCTTTTTGAAACCGCAATTTTTGCCGAAACAGCTCTTCTGGCCCGGGGCGCATGCCTAGGTTTGAATCCTTATTTTCAAACAGCTCTGAGCTGTTATCCTTTGCAGCTTGCGGAACTTTTGTGGAACGCCCGATTTTAAGGGAAAGGGCGGGCTTTTTGCCTGGAGCCAAAAAATGCGAAAAAAGTGTGCTTTTTTGTGACAAAACCCTTGGCAGCACAGGCGGCCTCGCTAGCCTGATTTCCTCCCCATCGGGCACGTTTCTGAAGCGGTTTTTGGACAGACTCAGGCGATGGGAAACCGATCACTTTTATGTCAGACGAAATCCTTGATTCCATCGAGTCAAATTTGACCGCCGTTGCCGCCGATCAGGCCTACGGTGCCGAACAGATCCAGAAACTGGAAGGTCTTGAAGCCGTGCGTCTCCGCCCCGGGATGTACATTGGCGATCCCGATGAGCGCGGTCTCCATCACTGTGTGTTTGAGGTGGTGGATAACTCCATTGACGAGCATTTGGCCGGCTATTGCAAAAACGTCTGGATTAACATTCACACGGACGGCTCCATCAGCATCCAGGATGATGGCCGTGGCATTCCGGTGGAGATGCACCCGAAAGCCAAGATTCCCACCGTGGAACTGGTGCTCACCAGCCTGCATGCCGGGGGTAAGTTTGGCGACGGAGCGTATGAATTCTCCGGCGGTCTCCACGGCGTGGGAGCCAAGTGCGTCAACGCCCTTTCGGATTGGTTTAAGTGCGAGGTCTTCCGTGACGGCAAGATCCACGCCATCGGCTTTGAGCGTGGCAAAACCACGGAGCCTCTGACAGTGCTTGGAGATCTGGATGATCCTTCCACCACAGGCACCAAGATTTCCTTCTTCCCGGACGCGACGATCTTCACGGTTACGACGGTTTTCAGCTTTGAGCGCCTGATGACCCGCTTGCGGGAACTGGCTTTCCTAAACCCGGGCATCCGCATCACGCTCACAGACGAGCGCGGTGAGACGGAGCGCCAGGAAGTGCTGTATTACAAGGACGGCGTGAAGCAGTTCGTGCGCGAACTGGGCGCAGACAAAGACAAGATTCATCCCGAACCGATCGCCCTGGCCGGACGTCGTGAACTGATCATCGATGACAAGAAAAAGTTCATCCTCGTGGACTGCGTGCTGCAGTGGAACAAGGGCCTGAACGAGCAGACACTTTGCTTCGCCAACGCCATTCCCAACCCGGACGGCGGCACCCATTACAGCGGTCTGAAAGCTGCGCTGACGAAGGCCGTGAAGGCCTACATCGCCAACAATCCGAAGAGCTTTAAAGACAAACTGCCGGACATCGAGAGCGATGACTGCCGCGAAGGCATGATCTGTGTGCTCAGCGTGAAACTCCCAAACCCTCGGTTCAACTCCCAGACGAAGGTCAAACTGGTCAATGGCGAGGTGGAAGGCGTGGTGAATTCCATCGTCTATGAGGGCCTGATGCGTTTCTTCGACGAGACACCGGACATTGCGGTCACCGTCATCAACAACATCATCATCGCGGCGAAGTCCCGCGAAGCCGCCCGCAAGGCCCGCGAAGCGATCCGCAAGGACGCGATGAGCAGCGGCGGCCTGCCCGGCAAACTGGCCGACTGCTCCGAACGCGACCCGTCCAAGACCGAGCTGTTTATTGTCGAGGGTGACTCCGCCGGCGGCTCCGCCAAGATGGGCCGCAACCGTCATAACCAGGCCATCTTGCCCCTTCGAGGCAAGCTGATCAACACCGAGAAGGCCCGCCTGGAAAAAGTGCTTCAGAACAAGGAAATCCAGACCATGATCACCGCCATCGGCACCGGCATCGGTGGCGACAGCGAGGTGGAAGGCTCCTTCAATCTGGAGAAGCTGCGCTACCACAAAATCGTCATCATGACCGATGCCGACGTGGACGGCTCCCACATCCGCACCCTGCTGCTGACCTTCTTCTTCCGCCAGATGCCGGAACTCGTGAAGCGCGGTCACATCTATGTGGCCCAGCCGCCGCTCTACCAGGTCACCCGCAAGAAGCGCGAAGAGTATGTGCAGGACGATGCTGAGATGGAAGCCATGCTTCTGGAGATGGGCTCTGGCGAAATCCACCTGCGCAATCTGGGTGACAACAGCACCGTCTCTGACGAGCATCTGAAGTCCATCCTGGACCTGCTGGTGCCGGTCTCCAAATTTGCCGACATCATCCGCCGTCACGGCGGTGATTTTGAAGCCTATCTGCAGGCCCGTGATGAGGTCTCCGGCAACCTCCCTCACTACTTGGTAACCATCCGCGAGGGCAATGAAGCCAGCATTAAGTACTTCACTGGCAACGAGCAGCTTGCCGCTTTTGCCCGTGAGAACAATGATCTGCATCTCTTTGGCAAACCCGAGGTGAATGTGGATGAGAATGGCAACCCCACGGCACCCGCTCCCAAATCCCACCGCCGTGCCCGCCTTATCGAAATCCATGAGGCTCACGGCATGAAGAAACGCTTCCAGCAGCTGGATGAACTGGGCCTGCATGTGGACCATTTCAGCAGCCAGGACAAACCGCTGTTTGAGGTCATCGAAGGCGAAGGCGATCACGCCCGCAGCCACCCGGTCTTCAGCATCCCCGGCATCCTCGACAAGGTCATGGAGATCGGCAAGCGCGGCATGGAGATCAAGCGATTCAAGGGTCTCGGTGAAATGAACGCCAAGCAGCTTTTCGAGACCACCATGGACCCCACCAAGCGCACCCTCCTTCAGGTCAAGCTGGATGAGTCCAACGCCCAGGAGGCCGAGCGCATCTTCACCATTTTGATGGGCGATGTGGTCGAGCCCCGGAAACACTTCATCGAAGAGAACGCGCTGAATGTGCGCAACTTGGATGTGTAATAACTGGTCAAGAGGTCAAAGGTCAAGTGGTGGTCAAGACCACGTCTTTGACACTTGGCCGTCTCATTGATCCCCGAGCCTTCGATTTTCCTCCTCTCCCATGCAAGAATCCAATACCCGGCCCATTTCAGTTGCCGACGAGGTCAAGAATTCCTTCCTTGATTACTCGATGTCCGTCATCATTTCCCGTGCGTTGCCGGACGTGCGGGACGGCCTCAAGCCCTCGCAGCGGCGCATCCTGTTTGCGATGCATGAACTGGGGCTTTACCCGCCGAAGAAGCAGATGAAGTGCGCCAAGATTTGCGGTGACACTTCCGGTAACTACCACCCCCACGGTGAAGCAGTCATTTACCCCACGCTGGTGCACATGGGCCAGCCCTGGGCCATGCGTGAGACCCTGGTGGATCCCCAGGGTAACTTCGGTTCGGTGGAAGGTGACCCGCCTGCCGCCATGCGTTATACGGAAGCCCGCATGACGCCCCTGGGCGGAACGCTGATGTCCGACATGGAGAAGGACACCGTGGACTTCGTCCCGAACTATGACGAACGTCTCACTGAACCGACCGTTTTCCCGGCTGCGTTTCCCAACCTTTTGGTTAACGGCGGCACCGGCATTGCCGTGGGCATGGCCACGAACATGCCTCCGCACAACCTCGGCGAGGTGGTGGATGCGGTCTGTGCCCAGATTGATGATCCGTCCATCACGAACAGCGGTCTGAACCAGTTTATCAAAGGCCCGGACTTCCCCACCGGATGTGTGATTCAGGGCGTGGACGGCATCCGCGAATACATCGAGACAGGTCACGGCAGCGTGCGTGTGCGCGGCCAGGCGGAAATTGTCGAGCACAACAACCGCGAGCAGATCATCATCACGGAGATTCCGTACAACGTGAACCGTGCGGAGCTGGTGAAGCGCATTGCCGAACTGGCGAACGAGAAGGTGATCACGGAGATCACTTCCGTGCGTGACGAGTCGGATGAAAACACCCGCGTGGTGGTGGAGCTGAAGCGCGATGCCCGTGCGCAGGTGGTGCTGAACAACCTCTACAAGCACACCGCGCTGGAAAGCAGCTTCAGCATTCACATGCTGGCCATTGATGGCGGCCGCCCGCGCGTGCTGAGCATCAAGGACGCCATTTCCTGCTACATTGAACACCGCCGGGAAGTCGTCATCCGCCGCACCCGTTTCCTCCTGCGCAAGGCGGAACAGCAGGCTGAAAAACTGGAAGCCTACCTCCTGGCCCTGGGCCATCTGGATGACTTCATCCGCATTATCCGCGACAGCCGCAACCGTGACGAAGCCCGTGCCGGCCTGAAGGCCTATGAGTTCAGCACCGCCACGGCGGAGCGCCTCGGCATTCTCATCCGCAGCCAGCCAAGCATTCAGGGTGACCGCTACATCTTCACCGACACCCAGGTGGACCAGATCCTTGAACTGCGCCTCTACCAGCTTACCGGCATGGAGCGCGACAAGATCAAGGGCGACTATGATGAACTCCTCGCCACCATCACGGACCTGATGGACATCCTGGCGAAGGAGCAGCGCGTGCTGAACATCATCAAGGACGAGCTTCAGGCCATCAAGTCCAAGTACAACACGCCCCGCGTCACCCGTATTGACGCTGCCGGCGGTGGTATTGAGACGATTGACCTCATCCCGAACGAGCCAAACATCGTCACCCTCACTCACTTCGGTTACGTCAAGCGCACGCCTACCAATGAGTACCGTCTCCAGGCCCGTGGCGGCAAAGGCCTCAAGGGCATGGAGGCCCGCGAAGCAGCCTCCAAGGAAGACAAGGACGACTTTGTGGAGACGCTTTTCAGCGCGAACATGCACGACTTCCTCATGTTCTTCACGAACACGGGCCGCGTGTATGTGGAGCGTGTTTACCAGCTCCCCGAAGCGCCTCGCACCGGCCGTGGCCGCAGCATCAAAAACGTGCTGAACCTGCGCCCTGAAGAGAAGATCAACAGCGTGCTCCGGCTTGAAGCCCAGGGCGTGGCTGACGAAAGCATGTGGAGCCCGGAGAAATATGTGCTCTTCGCGACCAAGGACGGCACAGTGAAAAAGACCGGTCTGGATGCTTTCAAAAACATCCGTAAAGACGGCATCATCGCCATCAACATCGAAGAAGGAAACGACCTCATCCAGGTCATCCTCACCGATGGCCAGAGCCAGATCTGCCTCAGCACCCATGAAGGCATGTGCGTCCGCTGTGAGGAAACGGACATCCGTTCCATGGGCCGTGCCTCCACAGGTGTGCGCGGCATCCGGGTGGAAGAAGGGGACTTCCTGGTTTCCCTCACCGCCGTGAACCATGAGAAGCGCATGCTGGTCGTCTCTGAAAACGGCCTGGGCAAACGCACCGCCTTTGAAGAATACCGCCTGACCAACCGTGGCGGCAAAGGCGTCATCACCATGAACGTGACGGAAAAAACCGGCAAAGTGGTCACCGCCCTGGCCGTGGCTGACAGCGACCAGCTCATGCTCATGACCAGCAAGGGGCAGAACGTGCGCATCCGTGTCTCCGACATCCGCGAGACCGGCCGCAATGCCCAGGGCGTGAAGCTCATGGACCTGAAGAAGGACGAAGTCATCCAGGACGTAGCCATCGTCATTGCCGATGAGGAAGACGAGGCTGCCGCCACCGTGCCTTCGGATTCGGAAGGTGCTGACGCCGCCCCTGCAACTGAGGCTGCCGCTTCCGCAGAGGAAACCTCCGGTTCTGACGAAACAGCATCCCCGGCTGCTTCGGATGAAACCCCAGCGGATGAATCCTGATAGTTAGCTAGGCAGCCATTCCGTCAGCCATGTCAGAGCTTTTATCTGCCCGTCTTCGCACTCTGCGTTCCGCCCGCCTCTATGGCATTGTGGATCTCGGCTACTGTGCCCCGGCACAGGTGGAGTCCATCACGGCGGCCTTGTGCGAGGGGGGCGTGGACCTGTTGCAGATCCGTGCCAAAAAGCTCGGCCTGCGCGAGATCGAAAGCCTAGCCCGTTTGATGCATCCCATCACCCGGGCGCACGGTGTGCCGCTCATCATCAACGACCATCTGGAAATCGCCGCTGCCATTGGCAGCGAAGGGGTTCATGTTGGCCAGGATGACGATGCCGTGGCCCGCGCGCGTGCGGTTGTCGGGCCAGATGTGTTCGTGGGCAAGTCCACGCATAGCCTGGCCCAGGCTGTGGCCGCCCAGGCTGAGGGGGCAGACTACATCGGCTTCGGCCCGCTGTATGCCACGGGCACCAAGCCGGACTACGTCCCCATCGGCCTGCAGGACATCACGGAGGTTCATCAAAAGGTGTCCCTGCCCATCTTCTGCATCGGCGGAGTGAATGAGGCGCGCCTTCCTGAAATCCTTTCTGCCGGAGCGCGCAGGGTGGTGGTGGTGTCAGCCTTCCTTCTGGCACCGGATGTGCAGTCGTATGTACGACAGATCAAGTCGGCTCTGCCTTCCGTGGAGCAGGCCTAACAGTTCACCCGCATTCTGCCTTTCATGACCTTTGCTTTCCGCAGCCTGCTCCCGCTAGTGGCATTGTTTTTGGCATCCGGCGGCCTTCTGGCCCAGGCACCGAAGCCGCTGCCGCCTTTGCTCAAACAATGGGCCGAGGCGCAAAAAAGCGTGCCGGACATTGAGGTTTCGTTTCGTCAGACCCGCAGCACCCCGGCGCTGAAACAGCCGCTGACGACCACCGGCAAGTTCTGGCGCTTTACGGATGGCTCTTTTCGCTGGGAACTGGGAGAGCCCGCTGAGACTGTCCTGGTGCATGACCTCAAAGAATTCCGTGTGCGCGAAGGCAACGGCGAATGGAAGCTCCTGGATGAAAAGGACGCCCGCTACCGGATGTGGTCGCGTTTCCTGAGCGGCCGCGAGGCCTCTCCGGAAGAGCTTCAGCAGCATTTCCTGGTGGATGCCACCGAGCAGACGGCAGATGTCACCGCCATCAGCCTCCGGCCCAAGGCCCCCTTCATCCGCCGCCACCTGCGCCAGCTGGACTTGCAGATTTCCCCCAAGACCTACCGGCTGCTGCAACTGCGTGTCATGCAGGGAGACGGTGCCACCGTCACCATGGCCTTTGCCGAGCC
>DASWXG010000592.1:0-2867 GCA_036405615.1 Prosthecobacter sp.
CACCTATCTCACACTTGTTGGCTCGCTGGTAGGGTACACAGCCTACCTGTGGCTGTTGCAGGTGAGCACACCTGCCCGGGTTTCCACCCATGCCTATGTGAACCCCTTTGTCGCGGTGCTGCTGGGTTGGTGGTTCCTGCAGGAACCCATCCCTCAGAGTGTCGTCATTGCCGGTGCACTCATTCTCCTTTCCGTTCTTCTCATCACCCGTTCTTCGTCTTCTCCCAAATGAATCCTTTTCCCATCTCCAAATCCCAGCCAGCGACGGTTGTGGGCAGCCTGCCCGGCTCCGGGCAAGGGGACCTGATGACCAGACGGACGGCGGCTTCGCATGCTTCTTTTGCCCTGCCGCTGTTGCGGCCCGGCATGCGAATCCTGGACGCAGGCTGCGGGTCCGGCAGCATCACCTTGGGGCTGGCGGAGCGTGTCCGTCCGGGAGGTGTCATCGGCATCGACCTCTCGGCGGATGTGTTGGATTTCGCCAACCAGCAGGCGGCGGACCTGAAACTGAACGCCGCATTCATCCAGGCCAACGTGCATGAGCTGCCTTTCGGTCCTGCCGAATTCGACGGCGTGTTTGCCCATGCTTTGCTGGGACAAATCGCGCATTCGCTGTCGGCCTTGCGGGAGCTGTTCAGGGTCATGAAGCCGGGCGCTTTCATTGCCGTGCGCAGCCAGGACTTGGCGGGCCTGGTGCTGGAACCTTCGGATAGGGAGGTGGACGCCGCGCTGGAAAGCTGCCTGGAGAGCCTTGCTGAAAGCGGAGCCGAAACCCGTGCCGGGCGGCGTCTGGCCGGCTGGTTGAGAACTGCCGGGTTCCACCATGTGACCCCCTCTGCGGGATATGAAATGCACCCGGCTCCGAGAGCTTTCGTGGAAAGCTTGGTTGCTCCGCTCGCCCGGCAAGGGCGGGAGGATGAAGTCTCGTTTTTGCGAAACTGGGCAGAACGGCCAGCCGCCATGGCTGCCCAGCCCTGGTTTGAGGCCGTGGGCTGGAAACCTTGGGGGTGAGGTTTGTGCCGGCGTTGACTTGCTGCCGTTTGCCCGCATTTTCTGTGCGGGCAAACCGCCCGTCATCCCATGTCTCTCCTCGACCGTCTGGAACGCGTCTTCTTCTGGCTCTCCGGGGCCTCCTCTGACAACCTGGATTCTTGCCCGGCCTGGGAGCGGCGCAAGTATGTGGCGTTCGGTGCCACGGTTCTGGTGCCCTGCACCTTTGCCGCCATCGCCTGCGCCTATGCTCTTTCCACGTTGACGGATAATTGGTTGGTCATTGCCGGGGTGTCCATGGTCTGGGCGTTTATCATTCTGACGGTGGACCGCGCCCTGCTGGCGACCTACCGGGCGTATCAGAACATCTTTCGCAAGCTGTCTCAGTTCAGCCTGCGCATCGTGGTGGCCGCCTTGATGGGCATCACCATCTCGCACCCGCTGACGTTGCTGCTGTTCCGGGATACGATCAATTCCGCCATTGAGAAGGACCGCCAGCAGGACATCGAGGCTGCGCGCAAGATTTCCGCCGAACAAAAAGGTTTGGTGGAAGCCCGCGTGAAACCGCTGGAAGACGAGATCGCCAAACAGCGCGAAGCCTGGAATGCCAGCTTCACGGCTGCGTTTCTGGATGAGAACGGCAAGCCGGTGGAGAAGCCGCTGACCGAGGATGAAAAAGCGGCCAAGGCTGCACGTGAAGCCAAGATCGCTGAGGCTGTCACTCCCGGCAAGACCCGGCTGGAAGCCCTGGATACCGAGATGGCCAAACTCAGCGCTGACTATCAGAAGATCGCTGCGGAACTGAACCAGTGGCAGACGGAGTTTGAGAAAGAGGTCAACGGCCAGCGCAGCGGCATCGTGGGCCTGGGGCCGCGTGCGAAGAGCATCCAGGAAGACCAGCTTGCCTGGCGCCGTGCAGAGTCGGCACGCCTGAGCGGAGTGCTGGACACCCTGACGAAAAACAGGGTGACTCTCGTGGCAGAAATCAAGGCGGCTGAAGATGGCGTGAACGCGGCACTGGACGCCAAAGCCGCTGAGGAAGCAGCCAAGCTGAAAGCGGAGGAATCGCGTGTTCAGGCGCTCAAACAGCAGGTTCAGCAGCAGCAGGCCGATGCTTTTGTCGGGCAGCAGAACTCCATCCGCGAAACCCTGAAAGCGCAGATTGATGCCCTTCTTCTTCAGCTCAAGGCTCTGCATGAAGAGATCGCCCGTTTGACCACGGATGAGGAAACCCAGATTGCGGGCATTCGTGCGGAACCCCGGAGAGACATCCTGACGCAGACACTGGCTTTGCACCGGCTGTTTGAGCAGGGGGCTGAAGGCGGTCGTTTTGCTTTCATTGCCTACATGGTGCTCTCGGCCCTGTTCATGCTGGTGGACACCATCCCGCTGGTGGTGAAATTCTTTTCCAAGCCCGGACCGTATGACTCTCTTGTGGACTGTGACGAGGTGAAGTTTGCCCGCGAACGCATGGCCTTCCTGAAGAGCTTTGACCGCTACATGAAGCAGCTGGTGGACAGCCCTTTCCTGCACATCACTCAGAACCGTCCGCTCGAGCGCGCGCTGATCGAAGGCGTGGATCGCAGCCGGGCGGCCAAGGCCTTCCTGGAGCATCTCATGGATTTGGAACAGGCCTTCCAGGAAAAGGTGCGCCTGGAGCGCGAGCGTATGGAAGCCGGAGGCCTCGCCGGCAAGGCCGAGATGCTGGAGGAAATGGCCGCCACTTTTTATGCGGACCTGCGCAGCCGCATGGAGTCCTTCTTCCGTGACGACGGCCGCCGCACGCCTGTGACTGCACGGGGCTGAGGCAGCCTTTTTCTTCAGTCCTCGTCGCAGCCCTCATCCCTCAGCCGTTCAAGCTCGGCGATGAGGGTGTC
>DASWXG010000593.1:0-2191 GCA_036405615.1 Prosthecobacter sp.
TGCGGGTTGCAGGGACCTTTGGCAAAACCGTGCGAGCCGACAAGGCTGATGCCCAGGCCCAGCTTCTTCACATCTGGATAGAGCTTTTTGTCAATGCCCTCGATGCCGACCAGCCCGATGTCCTTCGCGTGCTGCGCCAGCACCAGCATGTCCATGGGCTTCCAGCACCAGCCCATGAGGGTGTGTTTAATGCCGCTGTTTTTGATCTTGTAGGCCGGGTCCGCCGCAGCCTTGTCAATGGACACCGCCGAGGCGCGTGAGGTAAGGGCCGCACCAGCGGAAGCGGCGGCCATGGCGGTGGAGGATCGGAAAAACGAGCGACGGTTCATGGGGACAAAAACAACGTCCCCAGAAACAGGAAACCATCACCCCAATGCAAGCCCGGACTACGGGGAGAACAAAAAAGACGCCGGGAAGATTCCCGGCGTCTGTCTTGGCAAAGGGAGTGGGATGCCAGCGCCCGTCAGTGAAAGTGATGGCTGACGGTTACAGGCTGTTGCGCAGCTGGTTGGCGCTGGAGGGCGCACGCACGCGGCCAGCCAGGATGGTGGAGGCCTCCAGGTTGCGGTTGTAGTAGCGCTGGTTGGCCTTCTTGCGGGTGGCAATGACCGTGCCTTCCAGAGACAGCCCGGCGAAGAGGCCCTGGCTGCGGCTGTAGGCATAAATGGCGGCGGTAGGGACCACACCAGCTTCGGCACTGCGGCCCACCGGCCCTGCGGCCACACTGAGAGCACCGCCCAACTGCACATTCGCATCATTGGAGAAGGCGCGCACCGCTTCAGGCGTGTTCAGCACAAAGATGTATTCCGTGACCTGGCCGCCGATCTGCGGGCCAAAGCCCACACCACCGGTGCCGATGAAGGACGGACCGGACCAGCGACGGCCGTTCTTGGCCACGACCACGCCCTGGCCGACTTTCCCTGACCACACAAAGCCGCCCTTGGTCACCGTGATGATGGCGAGGCCTTTGGCATTGCGCAGAATGTGCTGGGGAATTTCCACCTCAGGCATGGTTTTGAAACGGTTCACCACTGCTGCGGCCTGGCGCACCTGCTGGTCTTCATTGGGACCGGCCACAGCGATTGTCACTGGCACTGCCAAAGCCGCGATGGCAGCGAGTTTTAAGAATGTCGTTTTCATGGTTAGAGGGAGTTGAAGGTTTCTCATTCCTTCTAGGGCAGACCTTGTGCCACTTGGCCTCACATGTTATCAACAGGCTCATTACCAATCAGTTAGTCTCTGCATCAGGCACCACATGCACCGTCATTTGTTGCATTTTACCCGAGGGCAAAAACAGACCTCATGCAGAATGTCTCAAGAGTCGTGCAAGGCTGCAGCTTCAGCTTTTTCTCCAGGCGTTTTGCCCTTTCCACCGCCATTTGGTGCCCATGACTGTGCAGGCGAAGTCTGCAGAAATACGCTGTTTCCCTCCTGAACTGTGGCAGGTTCCCAGCCCTTTTTGCGCAATGCCTTCTCACATCACACAACGGATGAAACGGACCCTCGCCGCGGTTTTTGGAATGTGCCTGGGAGCCATGACCGCGGGCTGTGTTAACGCGGACCGGAAAAACACGGAGCAGCTCCGGAAACATAAAAAGTCAGACCTCATCCAAACCGTCCGCATCCTTCTCTCAGGCGAGACCGGGAACAATAGCGTGACCGGCGTGTATGAAATCCGGAACATGCCGCCAGCATCCGATGAAGCAGGCAACCAGTGGGTCATGGTCGTCCAGGGAATGGCGGGTCATTACCTCACCTATCACAACATCGCCGCCGCAACGGAATACGCATTAAAAACCGATGATCCATCCACTCCGTCCTATGCCGGATCCCGCCGGTGCCTGCCCACCCGCCAGGCTTGGAAGCAATGGTATGCGGCCGTCTGCCAGGACTCCCTGCTGCGGCTGAAGGCCCGCGGATACACAGCCAAGGTGGAATTTCTGAACGCCCATGGGCAGCCCCTGGACACCTTCACCACCGAGAACGCCAGCCCGGTGCCCGCCCTGCAACCGGCCCGGACGCCGGGCGACTACTTCGAGAAATCCGGGGACATCATCCACGCCAAAACTCCCTGGCCAGGGTAGCCCGTTGCCCGTTCGGGCACCGGATATCACTCCAGCGCCTGCACAGCCTCCTCGCCAGCGCATTCATTGCGCGGCTTTTGGTTAGGCAATAGCCGCCGCACCGGCTC
>DASWXG010000594.1:0-1841 GCA_036405615.1 Prosthecobacter sp.
TTCAGGTTTTGACAGGCAGAGCATGGGTAGTCGCAGCTCCAGATGGAGTGGAACAAAAACAAACAAACAACACACGACTATGAAAACTCAAGCCACCTTCTATCACGCCGGCTGTCCTGTATGTATCGCCGCTGAGCACAACATCGCCTTCGCCCTGGACCCGGCCCGCTACGCCGTTGAAATCGTCCATCTGGGCGATGACAAGACCCGTGTGGCCGAAGCCGAGCAGGCAGGTGTGCAGTCCGTCCCTGCCCTGGTCTTGGAAGGCCAGGTCTTTCACATCAACTTCGGCGCAAGCATCGCTGATCTGAAATGAGGCAACTCCTCTCAGACTGCCTCATCAAGGCAGCTGAAGCACAACTCATCCCCCCAATAAAAAACCCTCTTCCTGTCCAGGGAGAGGGTTTTTCTTTGAGACTGCTACCGTCTAAGACAAAGCTCAGGAAATCTTGTCCGAGCCGAAATGGCCGCGCAGAGCTTCGGGAATCTGAATGCTGCCGTCTGCCTGCTGGTAGGTTTCCACCAGGGCCACGAAGAGGCGGGCCAAGGCTGTGCCCGAACCGTTGAGCGTGTGAGGCACCCGGTTTTTGCCGTTCTCGTCCTTGTAACGCAGGTTCATGCGGCGGGCCTGGTAATCGCCAAAATTCGAACAGCTCGACACTTCCAGGTAGGTGCCCTGACCGGGCGCCCACACTTCGATGTCATAGGTTTTGGCTGAACCAAAACCGATGTCCCCGGTGCAAAGCTCGATGACACGGTAGTGCAGGCCCAGCAACTGAAGGACCTTTTCCGCATTGGCCGTCAGGTTTTCCAGTTCGTCCATGCTGGTCTCAGGCGTGGTGATTTTCACCAGTTCCACCTTGTCAAACTGGTGCATGCGGATGAGTCCGCGCGTGCCCAGACCGGCGCTGCCCGCTTCACGGCGGAAGCAAGGTGTGTAGGCCGCATACTTGATGGGAAGCTGCTCCTGTTTGACGATTTCATCGCGATGCAGGTTGGTCACCGGGACCTCCGCCGTCGGGATGAGGTAAAGGTCATCCTCGGGGCTGTGATAGACCTGGTCACCAAATTTGGGGAGCTGGCCGGTGCCCACAAGGCATTCGGGTTTCACCAGCAAAGGCGGGCTGACTTCCTCATAGCCGTGCAACGTGGTGTGGAGGTCCAGCAGGAAGCTGACCAGAGAGCGCTCCAGCCGTGCGCCCTGACCGCGATAGACCACAAAAGCGCTGCCGGTGATTTTGGCCCCTGCTTCGAAGTCAATCAGCCTGAGCTGCTGGCCCAGCACGGTGTGGTCCTTGGGCTCAAAATCATACTTCGGCTTCTCACCCCAGACACGCACCTCGGGGTTTTCCTCGGCGCTGCTGCCCACGGGGCAACCCTCGTGGGGAAGATTGGGCAGGCCCAGGAGGAGATCACGCTGCCGCACATCGGCGGCATCAGCATCCTGGCCGATCTGCTCGATGCGCTCGTTGATCCCGCGGACTTCAGCTTCAATGGCGCTGGTGTCCTGGCCGTTCTTCTTGGCCATGCCGATTTCCTTGCTGATGCGGTTGCGGTCGCCCTGCAGCTTCTGGCGTTCGGTTTCCGCCGTGCGGCGGGCGGTGTCAATGGACAGCACTTCATCCACCACGGACGCATAGTCGCCACCGCGGGCGGTGAGGCGTTCTTTGACGAGATCAGGGTTTTCGCGGATGAGGCGGATGTCGAGCATAGGGGGCGGAGATTAACGGCAGAATGCCCGTTGTCGAGTGCCGGGGAGACTTTGTCAGCCCTTCTTGAGCCTCAAAAACCCCCTTCCCAGCCAGGACATTCCGCCTACCGTGGCTTTCCCCATGACCGTC
>DASWXG010000595.1:0-9427 GCA_036405615.1 Prosthecobacter sp.
TCAGCCTGCGCAGTTAGGCGTCGTTGCGAATCCGGTGGCCTCAGAAACACTGACCTATCAGTGGTCGAAAGATGGAAAGGCCATTGCGGGTGCCAAATCCAGCAGCCTCTCCCTCCCCCCCGTCAAGCTGGCGGATGGCGGCACCTACACCGTGCGGGTCATGGGTGACGGCTCTGCCGCCGAGGCCTCTGTCGCTCTGGTGGTGGTGGACCCTGCCATCCAGACCGTGGTCCTCGCCGAAGGCAAGACGGCCACGCTCAAAGCCCCTGTGTCAGGGCCGGTGCAAAGCCTGGTCTGGACCTTGAACTACCAGCCCATCCCCGCCAACACCGCTGGTTATACCGGCCTGGACCAAACCCAGCTCACCATCTCGCCGCTGGCTGTTTCGCAGCGGGGGTATTATGGCATCCTCGCCACAACGGCCGCAGGCCCGCTGGAGTTCACCACCCATCAGCTGGATGTGTTTAACAATCCTCCCCAGCATGCTCTGGCAGCCGGGGCCAGCCTGCCGGACGGACAGGTGGCAGCGTCTTACGGCGGAGAGGGGCCTTATTTCATCCAGGTGATGGACATCGCCGGACGTCCGGCTTCCACTTTTGGCGCAAGCGGTCTGCCCCCCGGCCTCAAGGTGGATGCCAAGACCGGCGCCATCTCCGGCAAACCCACAGCAGCCAAGTTGGACAAGGCAGGCAACCCCGTTCCGTATGCTGTGACCCTGAGCGCGGGCAATGCCAAGGGAACCGCCAAAGTGACGGTCAACCTCCTCGTCCGTCCGCTGCCCGCCGGCATGGTGGGCACTTTCGTCGCCCCCATCCAGCGCGACTCTCTGAACGGTGACTTGGGAGGCCGGTTCGATCTCGTGGTCTCTGCCAATGGCAGCTATTCCGGCAAGGTCGTTCTGGGTACCTTTTCCCAAGCTTTCAAAGGAGCGCTGACTTCCACCGTTGGCGGCAACGGGGCATCCGGCAACGTTTCCATCCAGCCTCCTGGCAAACCTGCCCCGCCTCCCCTTTCGCTGTTTTTCAACCTGTCTGCCAACGACAGGGAAGTGCAGGGCAGCATCATCGACCAGGAACATTCCCTGCCATTTGATGGCTGGCTGAACCCCTGGAGCAAAACCACACCGGCAGAGGCCTATGACGGCTATCACACCTTTTTCTTCCGTGTGAGGGATTTGGCAAGCCACCTGCCCACCGGCTATGGCGGCGGCTCCTTCACCATCGCGCGGGATGGCAAGGCCACCGTGGCTGGCAAGACCCCGGATGGCGAAACTTTCACCTGTGCCTCGCATGTCAGCGAGTTTGGCAGGCTTGTGCTGTTTTCGCTTCAGAAAGGCAAACCGCAGGGCTCGCTGGCCGGCCGTTTTGAGCTGAGCGACCCCGAGGCGACGGACGGCCCGGATGATGCGGACGATGCCAACAACATCATCCATGACACCGCGCAGACAGTCAGCTGGTGGAAGCCTGAAAGTGATGACGGCAAGGCCCGCGTTTACAAGGACGGGTTTGATCCGCAGGGTGTCCGGCTGGTTGGCGGCAGGTACACTCCCTCTGCTTCGATGTTCGATCCTTCTGATGACGTTCAGCTAAGGTTTGCAGGCGCGTCTCTGGCCGAATCTCTGGAGGCTGGCGTGTCGGTCTTCGCTAACAACAAGTTTGTTGTGGGTGCCACGGATGAAAAGGTCAGCCTTTCGGTGAACCCGAAACTCGGAACCTTTACTGGCAAGTTCACCCTGGTGGATGACAACCCTCGTGGCATCGCTCCCCTGAAAGTGACCCGGGCGGTAACTTATTCGGGTTACTTCACCAACCAGGGCGGTGGGTTTTCCGGGCGCGGATTTTTCCTGCTGCCAGACCTGCCGTCGGCTGAACTTTCCGACACGCCCGTCACCAGCCCCGTCCGGTCCGGATCCGCGAACCTGGACGAGCTGCAGTGACAAAGATCCTGCCCATACGTGCGATCGAGAAACGCAGGTGCATTTTATAATGCACTTGCCGAGGCATCCTGCTTAAATCGCGGCATTACACGCCGTGATAGAACTCATCCAGGAAGCCATTGCCCTTTATAACCTGCCGCTCACTGCGCTGCTGGGCATGGTGCTCTTTTACTGGCTGCTGGTTCTCATCGGCATGCTGGATTTCGACCTGGACTTGTTTGACTTCGGCGGCGGTGAGGACGGCATGCCCGACATGACGGTGGAGCATCCTTCCTCCATGGGCGGGGCCATGCTCACGGCGGGCCGCTTTCTGGGTTTTTCCCAGGTGCCCATTGCCGTATGGGGCAGTTTCTTCACTCTGTTTCTGTGGGCGGCGGCCTTGTTTCTGAACTACCGCTTCAATGGTGAAGCCGGAGCGCGCAGCCTCGACACCGCCGCCTGGCTGCTGCTGCCTGCCACCGGTGCCAGCCTTGCGCTGACCAAGCTCGTCACCCTGCCCCTGGCCCGGCTCTTTGCGGCCATGGCAGGCGCGGAGACAGAAAGCCAGACTGTGGTAGGGCGGGACGCTCTTGTCGTCACCACCAGCCTGGATGCCACCCATGGCCAGGTGGAGGTCAGCCAGGATGGCGTACCCACCCTCCTCAATGCCCGTCTGCGCACCGGTGCAGACACGGGTGCAAGTGCAGAGGAACTGCACAAAGGTGACCTCGTGCGCGTGCTTGAAGCCTCCGCTGACGGCCTGTTTTATTTTGTCGAACCTGCTCAACCTCAAACTCTCCCATGAATATGCACATCCATCCGCTGGCCTTCCTCGGTTTTGAACTGGGGCTTCTTGCGACCCTCACCTTCATCGGTGTCATCATTGCCGGAGCCGCATTAATCCTCATCTCGCGCTTCTTCCAAAAAGTGCAGCAGGGGCAGGCGATTGTGCGCAACGGCATCGGCGACACCAAAGTGTCGTTTAACGGCATGATGATCATTCCCATCGCCCACCAGGCGGAATACATGGACATCTCGGTGAAGCGCATCGAGATCGAACGCCGCGCCACCGAGGGGCTGATCTGCAAAGACAACATCCGCGCCGACATCAAGGTGGCCTTCTTCGTCCGGATTAACAAAATGGAGGAAGACGTGAAACGCGTCGCCCAGTCCATCGGTTGCGCCCGCGCCTCCGCGCTGGACACCCTGCGCACGCTCTTTGATGCCAAGTTCTCAGAGGCCCTGAAAACCGTGGGCAAGCGCTTCGACTTCGTCCAGCTCTACAATGAGCGCGATCACTTCAAGACGGAGATCCTCAAGGTCATCGGCACCGATTTGAACGGCTTCACCCTGGATGACTGCGCCATTGACTTCCTGGAGCAGACCCAGCTGGAAAACCTCGACCCCGAAAACATCCTCGATGCCGAGGGCATCAAGAAGATCACCGAGCTGACCGCAGCCCAGGCCAAGCTTTCCAACAGCATCCAGCGCGACAAGGAAAAAGTCATCAAGCAGCAGGACGTGCAGGCCCGCGAGGCCATCCTGGAACTGGAGCGCCAGCTCTCCGAAACAGAGGCCAAGCAGAAGCGCGATGTGGAAAGCGTGAAGGCCCGTGAAGAGGCCGAGACCCTGAAAATTCAGTCTGAAGAACGCCTGAAGTCTGAGCGCGCGAAGATCGCCACGGATGAAGAGATCGCCATCGCAAACCAGAACAAGGACCGCCAGGTGCTGGTGGCCCAGCGCAACAAGGAGCGCACCGATGCTGTCGAGATCGAGCGTGTCAACCGTGACCGCGAACTCGAAGTCATCGAACGCGAGCGCATCACCACGCTGAAATCCATCGAGAAGGAAAAGGCCGTGGAAGTGGAGAAGAAGAACATCCAGGAAGTCATCAAAGACCGTGTGGTGCTGGAGAAAACCGTGGTGGTCGAGCAGCAGAAGATCAAGGACACCGAGGCCTTCGCCACCGCCGACCGCGAGAAGCAGGTCGCTCTCACCAACGCGGAGAAAAACGCCCAGGAACAGCTCATCCAGAAGATCAAGGAGGCCGAAGCCGCCAAGGAAGCCGCACGCCTGGTGGCCGAGCAGGAAGCCTTCACTGCCATCAAGGCTGCCGACGCCTCCAAAGAGGCCGCACAGCTCCGTGCCCAGGAAATGCTGACGCTTGCCGAGGCAAAGCAGGAAGCTTCCACCCGCGAGGCTGCTGCGGAGAAAGCCCTGGCCGAAGCCAAGGCCGCCCAGGCCGCAGCGGAAGGTTTGGGCGAGGCCCAGGTGCTGCTGGCCAAGGCGGAAGCCGCCCAGAAACAGGGGCATGTGGATGCCGAGGTGACGCAGCTCAAGCTGGCTGCCGAGGCCGACGGCATCACCAAGAAGGCGGAGGCTATGAAGCTGCTGGAAGACGCCGGCCGCGAACACGAGGAGTTCAAGCTGACCCTGGACAAGCAACGGGCCGTGGAACTCGCCCAGATCAACATCCAGAAGGACATCGCCGCCCAGCAGGCCGTGGTGCTTGGCGAGGCCATGAAGTCCGCCAAGATCGAGATCGTCGGTGGCGAAAGCCAGTTCTTCGACAAGATCACCAACGCCATCGGCAACGCCCGTGCGGTGGACCGCTTTGTCGAAGGCAGCCGCACGCTTACGGATGTGAAGGAGACCTTCTTCAACGGAGATCCCGACTACTTCCGCGCCCAGCTCAAGACCCTGGTGGACCAGTTTGGCCTGACCAGCGAAGACACGAAAAACCTCACCCTCAGCGCCCTCTTCACGAAGCTCATCGGCCTCAATCCCGACTCAGCGACCCTGAACAAGCTCACCGGCTTCATCGGTGCCGCCAACCGCTTCGGCCTGGCCGAAGAAACGGTCAGCCATCTCCTCACCGCAAAACGGAAATGAGGAGTGAGGTGGCGGGTGCCTGAGCCTGATGGGAGCCATTTTCATCAGGACAGGATTGGGATTTATTTCAAACATTGTTAGGTGAGTTCAGATGTTTCGTGAACCGGCATCCTCTGTCTTCTCCCGCCTAAAGCTGGGACGGGGAGAGGTTTGTACGCATCCGCCAGCAGCCCTCACGCCGGTCCGGAACCCCGTTGGGGTTCGCCCTTGGTCGTCTTGTGCAGAGGGGCGCGAATACCAGGGTAGCCGCTGCGCGGCAACCCTTCGCTGTGATTCGGAACCCCGTTGGGGTTCTGAGAACCAAGGCATGGAATTCACGGGTGTTACGAACATGTTCCCGTTTGTGGGCAACAGGCTTGGCCTGACCCAAAGAGGATATGGCTCGGTCAACCTCTTTGGAGCGATGCCGGAGGTCGCCTTTCAGAGGCTGTCTGGAGATTCCCACGCAAGGAGCGTGACTTGCCACAGTCACTGCTTGGGGAGGGGCGCATTCTTCCTGTACACCGCGTCCAACGGCACTTGGCAAGCGCCGCTCCTTGGGGCTGGACATGCTGTCAGGCTTTTTCAGACAGCCTTTCAGAGTTGCGTGTCTCGAGAGCCTAATTGCTCCGCGCCAGGTGAATGGGATTTCTCCAGTGTTTCCAACCCTAAGTCCACTACTGTGACAGACAAAAAGGAAAGGGCCTCCAGCCATTCTGGTTCACCCGTCATGCCTCAACGAGACAATACCCGGCATTCCCGGTGCCTGATGAGCGGACGATCTCTGCGAGCAAGTCCCCCGGTCTTACCTGTTCCGGCCCAACCCCGGCCCATCACCCGTGTTAACAGTACCTGCTTGGCACAGTCTCTTCTTCACCCGAACCCCAAGGGGGTTCTGGATCATAGCGAAGGGTTGCCGCGCAGCGGCTACCCTGGACTGCTGTTACCCCAACCGGCCTTCTCAGCGAGGAACCCCAACGGGGTTCCGGACCGGCTTTTGTTCCCGGGTTTGTATCGCTGGCCCAGCTCCGGCCTGCGTTCCTCAATCCCACACAAAACGCTCATCCCAGGCCACGCCATGTTTTCTCAAAAGGGCGCGGTATTCCTCCTGAAAGGTCGTTTGCCGGTGATGCGCTTCCTGGGTGCGGATGTATTCAACCACGGCCTCCGTGTTCGACTGGCTCACGGAGAACGCACCGTAACCGGCTTGCCAGTGGAAAGCGCCTGCGTCTGGCCAGGGCTGCTCACGGATCCAGACCGTGCTTGCGCGCTTCAACTCTTTGACCCAGTCAGCCAGGGAAATGCTGCGGCTCATCCGTGCCAGAAGGTGCACGTGATCCGGCATGCCGCCGATCGCAACAGTGGGGCATTCCAGCCTCGCGGAAATACCGCCCAGGTAAGCGTGCAGAGCCTGCATTCTCTCCACACCCGCCAGCAACGGCTCACGATTGCGGGTGGAAAACACCAGATGCACAAGGACGTTGGCCAGGGACTGAGGCATACCTCATCCTGGGACACCGCCGATTGTGCCACAACCTCTTTCCCTTTCCATCATGGCTGAAACGCCTTCCACCTCACCTGCTGCTCCTGCTTCCTCGCCCCAGCTTGAAGCCGGTGCCTACGAGGTCATCCGCCAGCGCCTGGACAAGCACGGTGCGGAACTGCAGCGGCGGCTGGATCTGCTGAATGCGGACCGCAAGCAGGAGTTCGGCGGCATTGACACCGCGCTCCTTGCCTCCACGCGGCTGACAACGGAGAACAACTGTGTCCCGAGGGACATGGCGGCCATTGGTCCCAAGCGTTTTCTGTTTGGCTACAACGTCCACCTCGGGCTGCGCACGCAGATGCATGTGGCGGATGTTTTTGCCGTCTATGATTACGATGCGGCGGACCACAGCTTCCATCCGAACAAAGAGGACCTGCTGGCCGACAAGGCCTTCCAGGAAGACTTCGACTATCTCTACCGCTACTACAAAAACGCTTCCTTCCTGAAGTTTCACCGCATCGGCCCGCATCTCTACATGGGCATGCAGGTGGGAAGGGACAAGACGGAGATCAAATGTTTCAAGTGGCTGGTCAATGACGAGGCCGGCACCTTGCACTATCTTGGCAACCGGTTTGATCACGAGTTCGTTTTCCCGACTCATCAGGAGTTTGAATGGAAGCGGGCACGCCGGGAGATGTACCGTCACGGCGAACACCCGCACATCAGCATCGAGGACCGGGTGTTTGTCGAAACCGTCGGCGGCGACCTGACCGTCAAGGTCGAGAACAACACGGAGACGGGGCGCGGCATCTACTCCGAGCCCGTGGACAACCAGGACCAGACGCTGGACGATGCCGAAATCCACTACGCCATCGTTGGCAACCTCATCCTGTTGAAGGTCCTGCCTTACCAGGAAAAGGAGTGGCGTTACCTTGTCTTCAACGAGCGCACCCGCGAGGCGCACCGCATTGATTCCATTGCGGAATCCTGCGTGCTGCTGCCGGATGACCACGGGCTCATTTTTCCGCACGGCTATGTGCTGCAAACCGGCGAGGTGAAGCGCTTCGACACCGGCCTTCCACCCATGCGGTTTGAGCGGCGCATCGCAGCGGCGAACGGCGAAGACACGCTGTTTGTGTTCAGCCATCTGGAAAGCGGCACCTACCTGCTGCTGAGTTACAACCTCATCACCCAGAGCGTCGCCACACCGGTCATCTGCCATGGTTACAGCCTGTTCCCATCGGGCGAACTGATCCTGTTCCAGGGAGATGCCGAGCCGCGCAAGCACCATGTCGTCCAGTCGTGGAGAACCCCTTTCGTCACGGCCGACCAGAATCCCCATGCTAAGAGCCAGACCTTTCTCGGGAAGATCGGCAATGCGGAGATTGTCCGCTGCATGGCCGAATGCCGGGGCATCCTGACGCTTCTGGCCAAGGACGATTCCTTTTCCGGTCTCTACGTCGAGCTCGCCCGCACCTCCGGAGATGTGGCGGACAGTTACTTCTGGTTAGGTCAGAACGAGTCGCACAACCTCAAGGAGACATTGGGCGAGATCAAAGGCGCTGCCGAAGCTGCCCTGGGCGAGTTTGAAAAAGTCCGCCGCATGCGCAAGGCGGCTGGCGACCAGACCGAGGAACTGCAGGCGGAGGTGGGCAAAAGCCTCAGCGCGGCCACCGGCACAGCGCCGGACAACATCCTGGGTTATGTGAACCTGTTGTCCACCCTGCGCGAACTTCGCGGAAAAATCATCGCGTTGCGGGACGTGCGTTATGTGGACCTGGAGGCTGTCGGGAAAATGGATTCCGGCGTAGCCGAAGCAACGGACAAGCTTTCGGAAAAATGCGTCACGTTCCTGCTCAGGCCCGAGGCGCTGGATCCCTACCGCCAGCAGATCACCGAACAGCAGGGCAGGGTGCCCTCGCTCAGCAAGGTCACGGAGGCCCAGGAAGTCGAAGAAGCGCTCGCCAAATCCAGCGCGGAACTCGAGATGCTGACAGGCATTGTCAGCAGCCTGAAGATCAAGGACGCGACCGAGACCACCCGCATCATCGAGGGTATTTCCAGCCTGTTTGCCCAGCTCAACCAGGTGCGGTCTGTGCTGCGCAACCGGCGGAACGACCTCGCCAAGGCCGAAGGGGCGGCGCAGTTCCAGGCGCAGCTGAGCCTGCTGAACCAGAGCGTGCAGAACTACCTCGAAGTCGCGACCACTCCCGAAAAGTGCGACGAGTCTCTGACGCGGGTCATGGTGCAGATCGAGGAGCTGGAAACGCGCTTTGCCGATTTCGACGAATACGCGGCCGAGCTGACGGTGAAGAGGGAGGAGATTCAAAACGCCTTTGAGTCCCGCCGCCAGTCACTGGTGGATGCTCGCAACCGCCGGGCCCAATCCCTGGGGCAGTCGGCGGAACGCATTCTCTCCAGTGTGCGCAACCGCCTGGCCTCCTTCGCCAAGCCGGAGCAGGTGCACTCGTGGCTCGCCGGAGATGCCATGGTGGCCAAATTGCGCGACCTCATCGAAGAACTGCGCAAACTCGGCGACAGCGTCCGCGCCGATGAGCTTCAGACCAAGCTGAAAACCTTGCAGCAGGATTCCCTGAAGCAGATCCGTGACAAGGCGGAGCTGTTTGTGGAAGGCGGAGATGTCATCCAGCTTGGCAAACACAAGTTCAGCGTGAACCGGCAGCCGCTCGAGCTCACCATCCTGCCCCGGGAAGAGGGGCTGGCGTTTCATCTCACCGGCACGCGCTACTTTGAAAAAGTGGACCATCCGGATCTCGACCGGCTCCGCGCTGTTTGGGACCAGCCTGTGGTGTCGGAGAATGCCCAGGTTTACCGGGCCGAGTACCTGGCCTGGAAATTCCTGCAATCGGGTGCCGCTTACTCACCGCAGGCAGTGCCGGACTTCATGGGCCAGCGTTATCATGAAGGTTACACCAAAGGCGTGCATGACCATGACGCTGCTTTGATTCTTCAGCCTCTTTTGGAGATGAAGGCAGCCTTGGGACTCCTGCGCCATTCACCTCTGGCACGCGGGCTTGCCCTCATGGTCTGGCTAGCCTGGGAGGATTCGCCTGAAAAACAGGCTCTGGCCGCACGTCTGGCCGCCAAGGGCCGCATGCGGGATCTGCTGGGGCAGGCTGGCTCCGTTGCTGTCG
>DASWXG010000596.1:0-3719 GCA_036405615.1 Prosthecobacter sp.
CGTCTCCACCTCATACCAGGTTTTCGTGAAGGCTTCCCCCAGACACGCCGTCTGTGTGATCGCCTCTGAATACCGCTCCACCAGCCTGCCGTCACGAAACGACCATTGCAGATGCTTCTGCACCACATCCGCCAGGGCCGGATCTTCCCTGCCCACCGGCACCGCCGCAAACCATGGGCTGCCGCCAAACACGTCCTGCTCCGCCTGGGCCGAGGCAAACTCCGCCAGCCCCGCCACAAAGTTCAGACTGTCATTCTGCAGTTGGAAAACCAGTCTCGGCTCCCCTGTGCCGTCCACCGTACCGCCATGGCCCCGATGGGCAAACACATCCTGCGCCTCCTGTGCATACCGGCGCCGGTTCTCGCGCCATGCAGTCAGGTCACCATAATAGGTGTGATACTGCTGTCTTGCCCACCGTACCAGCTTCACCGTGCGTTCCCCGTCGTCACTCCCCAGTGCGTCTTCCAGGGGAGACTTGTGCCTCTTCCGTTTCATCACCGCCTTCGCCCGGGCCGCCGGCTCAGACACCTTCTCATGAGATTGGTTTGATCTTGCCACCCCCCAACCACCACCCGGGAAAAGAACTCTGCAAGCTCTCTTCATTTCCTGTTAGACCCGGCACTTTCAGGAGTGCACACCCCAGCGGCAGATGTCCTCTCACAAAGACATATCCGCACGCAAATGACACATCATTCACAGTCATCATCCCACCGTACAGGCTGCACCAGCCCTCATCCTCGGGCACATCCTGTATTCAGTCCTTCTCGTCTGACCATTCAATCCACGTCCCAAATCACCATCCTCCCCCCACAGCATTTGGACCCCACATTGGTCCATCTCTCACCAAAATCGCACCAGTGCCTCATCTTGAATCTTCATGCCCGGTCCTGCCCGGTCAAAGATCCTGGCCAACTCAAAAATGACATCTCCTGCCATCAGAATGACACGGCATGTTCACATTTCCGCGAAGAAGCCACGTGCACATATTCAACGCAGTTCACAGCGGCCAAAAATATTTTCGCATTGCCCCGACCAGAGGACTGCGCCTCCCTAAAACCAAATATTTTATCCGGATAATATTGACACAATAATAAGACCCGGGTAAAACTAAAACCACAGGCAATCCACACATCCCACGGATTCCGCGCACTGTGCATCTTATCCAGCATCGCTCCATGTCCGCCCCACCCACCTTGCAGACCTCCCCGCACTTCACCGCCTTCGTCCAGGGCACCCGCATCACCAGCGGCCTTCTCGCTGATGTCGTCACCCACGCCAAAGACCAGCTCGGCAGCCACTCAGCAGCCGATACCGTCCTCATCTTTCGCGACGCCACCGGCGAGCAGGTGGATGTGGACCTTCACGGTCCCCTGAAGAAAATCCTCCAGCATCTGCCCGTCTTTGCCTCCCCGGAAGCAGCCCCGGGCACCGACAGCGACGAAGCCGCCCCTCTCCGCCCCGGGCGGCCCAAGCTCGGCGTCGTTCCGCGCGAAGTCACCCTTCTTCCCCGTCATTGGGATTGGCTCAACGACCAGCCCGGTGGTGCCTCCGTCACCCTTCGCAAACTTGTGGAAGACGCCCGCCGCGCCAGCCTCCCCGCAGACCAGGCACGCCGCGCACGCGAAGCCTGCTATCGCTTCATGCAGGCCACCGCAGGCAACCTCCCCCGTTTTGAAGACGCCTCCCGCGCCCTCTTCGCCGGCCAGCGCAGCAGCTTCCAGCAAGCCACCCGCCTTTGGCCCGCCGACCTCCGCGCCTACGCCCTCGCTCTCGCCGCCCCCGCCTTCATCACCATCCCCAAGACAGAGCAGTCCTAACCAGATCCGAAACGGCCATTCAAACTTCTCCCTGCCCCCCCGCCCCCCAACGGCGTTCCGGACCGGCCTGCCTGCAATCCAAACACCGCTCCTTCAAAAACAGACAGGCACAGACCTTCCACGCCATCTCAACCTGCCCCTGAACATCACGAAACATCATCACTTTCCTCTACATATCAGAAACAACCTGAACGGCCAGCCTCAAGACCAGCCTGCTCAAAGCACTCTCTTCCGTATCACCTGTTAGGCCTCACACCTTCGATCTGAGGGTCGAACTGCTCGTATCCGTCGTGCCGATCTGCGGCCTGCCCGGCCGGTAGCTCACGCCAGCCCCCGTCTGCAAAGTATCCGAAGTCTTCTTGTGCCCCTCCTGCTTCTCATTGGCCATCTCCACGGCCAGAGATTTCTCCGGCCCCGGAGGCTGCACCAGCACACGCGCCCTTGCTCCGGCCACATTCACCTCCGTCTCCACCTCACCCAGGCGCGTGGCCAGGGTCGCCATCTTGCCCGCATCATAGTTCAGGTGGTTCGCATCAGCCGCCTCCTTTTGCAGAGCCTTCAGTTCCGCCTTCACCGCCGGGACCAAATGTTCGTGCATCAGCACACGCTCGATCTGGTTTAGCTCACCGCGCGTCACCTCACGTCCCAGCGCCGCATCGGCCGCCGCTCCGGCCAGCGTCTGCACATCCACATCCAGACTGCCGGCCTTGCCATAGGTATCCGGCGCCGCTTGCAGCAGCTTCTCCGCCTCCGCCTTCACGGCCTCCACCGTTGCGGCGTCCAGCGTCTCGTGTTTGCGGGTCCGGCCGCACTGCATCTCCAGTCCCTCAGCCCTGGCCTCCACCTCGGCCAGGCCTTGCTTCAGCTCCCGGATCGCCCGGGTTTCAAAAGCCAGATCCGCCTTCTCCACCGCCAGATCCGCGTTCGCCTGATTCAGCCGCTCCGCCCTGGATAGCGGCGGCTGGGTCAGCACAGCCGCCCGCACTTCCACCACAGACAGTTCCGTTTCCAGCTCATGCATCTGCTGCATCTTCTCAGCCCCTTCAGCAGGAAAACCCTGCGCCTTCAGCACTTCCATATCGGCCTGCAAAGCCTCCATCTGCCGGATCATTGCCGTCATGTGAACCTGTCCCGTCACAAACCGCTCCAGTTGCTGCGCCTCCTGGGGAAGCGCCTGCCGGTCCAGCGCATTCATCACCGCCGCCTCACCCAGCCCCTTCAGGTCCATCTCCAGACTCCCCGGCTTGCCAAACGGCTCTGTCGAATCACGCAAAATACCGTTCAAAGCCCCCTGCACCCGCGCCATCTGCGCTGGTGACAGCGTATCATGATCCAGCGGCTGTACACAGGTCGCTTGCAAATTTCTCGCCCGCTCCAGCGCACCTTCCAGCCGCGAAAAATCCAAAGCCTGCGGCATTCCCGTCCGCAACGCTTCCGGGTGCAGCCGCCCCATCTCCTGGGAGATCTCCCGCAGCCGGCGGCTCGTCTCATTCTCCTTCGACAAAAAGGCCTCCCGCGCATTGTCCACCCCGCCATAACGCAGCGACTTCAGCACCAGTCCTGCCCCAGGATCTTCCAGCTTTTGCAACCGGTTTTGATACCCCTGCAACTTTGCCTCCAGAGCCGCCCGTTCCGCCATCAGGTCCTGCATCCGCGCCTCCAGCGCCACAGGTGTCCTCAGCGCCTGCTTCGCCGTCTCCGGCTGCCTGACGCCGAACGTGTCTGGCATCGCCAGCACCCCCATCTCCCCCACAGCCTGAAACTTCACCGCACCGCCCAGGTAAGAGCTCTTGGGCATCATCCCCTGCATGTCTTTGATCAGCTTCTCCATGTCCTTCGGAGCCAGCAGACTCGCCCAGTCCGGCCGCTGTCCGTTAGGCCCGGTCGCCAGAGCCGGAATCT
>DASWXG010000597.1:0-7706 GCA_036405615.1 Prosthecobacter sp.
CCTGCCCACCACTTCCGCACGTTATCAGAAACTGCTGCCAGACCTGACAAGCAGTGATCCCAGCAAACGCGCCGGTTTTCTGGACACGGCCACCATTGACCATTTCAAAGCCTACAGCACTGGCACGGACCGGTTGAAAACCGCCGCCATGGATGGTGCACGGCAGTATCTGACACTTCCGGACTGGGAGGTATCCAGCGAACCCCAGGTCCTCCTCATGGATGAATGAGGTCAGCGGCTTTCAAACGACTTCCAAGACCATGATCACCCGCCTTCTTTCCACCCTGTGCCGCACGTCTGCCGGCAGGCGCGGCTTTTCTCTCGTGGAGATGATGGCCTGCGTGTCCATCATCGGCATCATTGCCTTCCTGGCCATCCCGTCCATCACCAGCATGCGCTCCAACAGTGAGCGCAATCTCGCGATCACCCGGGCGGAAGCGCTGAACATGGCCCAGGCCAGTTTCATCCAGGTGCGGGGCCGGACGGATGCCGCCAGCAAATGGAATGCGGCCGCCAATGATGAAGCACGCTACCAGCTCCTCCGTGAATACATGAGCTATGCCGAGCCCACGCTCAGCCAGTACATACCCGCCGGGTACAAGATGGAGTTCAACACGACGATCACCACTACCACGAAACTAAAGCTGACGAATACCGTCACCAATGTTGTCATCCCCTATTGACGTTCCAAATCCTCTCTGACCGATCATGCACTGGCCCAGGTCCAGAACTGACATTTCAAAGCCCCTTCAACACCCTCTCCGCAGCGGTGCTGAAGCGGGTTTTTCGATGTCGGAAATGATCATCGTCATTGCCATTCTCGGCATCCTGTCCGGCATCGTCATCATCTCCATGCAGGGCAGCTTTGAGGCCAGCCGTGAGGCCCTGGCGCGGGCGCGTGTGGAGATGCTGAATTCAGGTGTGCATGCCTACTCCACCGCCCAGCCGACACTTTACTACGATCGTAAAGACGGAGACATCATAGACGAGACAGATGCCTTGCGCGCCCTCCAATGGCGCGACCTGGACGAGAGAAAGGCCAAGCCGGGGTCTCCCTACGTACCGCCTGAGTACAATCCTCTCAACTCTTCCAGCCCGCACGAATACCGCATCCGCTGGACCGGTCGTCTTTTCGAGCTTCTGCTCCCCGGCCAGCCTGGGGTGGGATTTCTCATGGTGTTTGACGGCAGTGACTTCACTGCGCCCCACATATTCGATTCCGACCCCAGACCTGGCAGCCGCTGAACCCGCCTGCCACCGCGCCCTATGTCTGCCCAACTTCTCTCTCCGCCCCCGCCTGCTTCCCAATCCTTTGGGGAAGCAAGTAATCCGCCGAGCACGACAATCGATGCCCGGCATGCGGCCATTCTTTCCATCGAGGGCATGGCCCTGCAGCACAACATGCTGCCAGTGACGCTCATGCGGGAAAGCTGCTCTCCCGAGGCAGAGCGCATCGTCCGCAAGCTCGGCCGTGTGCCCTATGTGGCAGATCCCTGGCTGCCGGTCACCACCGTGGGCCCCTTGCTGGTGATGGCTCACCACAATCCCCGCGCTGGAGACACCTGGGGGGTGCCCGGGTTCCTGACCATCCGAGTGCTGATCACCGCAGACCAGTACCAGAAGACCCGCAAAGACCTCGTCCAGCGCTTTGGCCAGCTGCCCATCGCCCAACAAAATGCGTTGGAAAACGTGCAGCCGCCTCGCTTCCAGGATCTGGGGCTTGAAGGCACCTTCGAGTGGCTGATGGAGCACTACCCCTTCGAGTCTGCGGAGGTGACCAAGATGCGCGGCTTCTATGAAAGCCAGAAGGAAAAGCACCCCACCCTGACCGCGAGCCATTTCAACTCCGTGATGCGCAACATGGGGCCTGCGCTGCAGCACATGGCCAGCAATGGCAAGGCTCTCTGCTTCTCCGCAGGTGAGGCCCAGCGCCAGACATTCTTTCCGCTGCCTCTGCTGGAAAGGCACACCGTCTATCCTCTCTACATTGGCAAAAATGCCGTATTTCTGCTGTCAGAGCAGGCCGACTGTTATGCCTTTGAAGACGAGTGGCTGTCCATGGGCAATGCGGCGGTGAAGATCATTCCCGTCCTGTCAGACCCTGCGGGCATCCGCGAGGCCATCAACCGGGCCGGTGCCACCTTTGACCCCAGCGGGGTGGTGAAGATGGACAAATCCACCCTCACGGCCTCCGTCACCGGCAGTGAAAACGTGGTGGACATCATGCCGGAGGACATGGGGCGCGTGAATCCCTCCAGCCCCAACCACAGCGCGGAGGAACTGGTGCAGTGGGCGCTCTTTACAGCCATCCGCTGCCGCGCGTCTGACCTTCACCTGGAGAAGTTTTACAACCTGGCCCGCTTCCGCGCCCGCATCGATGGCAACATGAAGACCATCCTCACGGCACCGGAAAGCCAGCTGAACCGCTTTGTGGCGCTGGTGAAGAACTACGCCGGCATGAGCCAGAACCGGCAGGAGTGCCAGGACGGCCGGTTCGGCCTCAGCATCGGCCGCCGTCGTGTGGATGTCCGTGTCGCCGCCGTGCCCACGCGCCGCGAGTTCCAAAAAGTCATCATGCGTTTCCTGGACAAACAGGATGGTGTGAAGCGGCTGGCGGATTTCAACCTTGGCCAGCGCCAGGTGGACATCCTCACCCGCACCATGACCCGCGATCAGGGGCTCGTGCTGGTGACAGGCCCCACCGGTTCCGGCAAGACCACCACGCTCTACGCGCTGCTCAACAGCGTGAATGACGACGGGGTGAACATCCAGACCATTGAGGACCCCATCGAATACGAGGTGGAAGGCATCAACCAGACCCAGACCAACCACACCGTGGGCCTGGACTTCGCCAACGGTCTGCGCTCCCTGCTGCGTGCTGACCCGGACATCATCCTCATCGGTGAGTCCCGTGATGCGGAAACAGCCAATGCCGCGGTGAACGCCGCTCTCACAGGCCACCTGGTGCTGACCACCCTGCACGCCAATGACAGCCTGCGCGCGGTCTCCCGTCTCATGAGCATGGGGGTGGAAAAGTACCTTCTGGCTGACTCGCTGGCACTCTCCCAGGCCCAGCGCCTGGTGCGACGCCTGTGCTCCTATTGCAAGCGGCCCACCGCCGTGCCCACGGAGGTGCAGGAGCTGATGGCCAAACAAAATGTGATATCACAGCCGCTCACCCACCCTATTTACAGCCCGGTGGGCTGCCCCGAGTGCCACGGCACGGGCTACTCCGGACGTGTGGCCCTCATGGAGCTCTGCGAGATCACCACAGAGCTGCGCGACCTCATTGAGGAGGCCGCCCCGATGTCCGCCATGCGCGCTTGCGCCTTCAAGCACGGCTTCCTTTCACTCTATCAGGAGGGGCTTCTCCAGGTCATCGCCGGCCACACCAGCATGGATGAGATCAAGTGCCTGGCCTACACGGCCGCCTAGGTCCTCCCTCCCGCCAACCTCTCTTTTCTTCTCCCTTTCACATGTTCATTTCCTCTCCCGCTCACCCGCACCGAACCCACGGACGCATCCTGGTCGTGGATGATGAACCCCAGATGCTGGCCGTGGCCAAGGCCATCCTGGACGCCCACGGCATGGAGGCCGTGGTGTGCGACAACGGCACCCTGGCCCTGCAAATGTTTACCGAAGCGTTGGACGGTCCCCACCGCTTCTCCTGTATCGTGCTGGACCTCACCATGCCCGGCGGGCTCTCCGGGTTTGAAGTCATGGAAGAACTGCGCAAGCTCGACCCGGATCTGTCCGTGATCGCCTGCAGCGGCTACTTCCAGGATGATGCGCGGGATCTCTGCCAGGCCATCGGCTTTACCGACGTGCTGCAGAAACCCTACGCGCTGGAGCACCTCGTCGCCACGGTGCGGCGCGGTCTGGCCCGCGACCGCGCCACGCATGACACCGCCTCATGAAGCTGCGTTTTCCCATCGCCTACCGTTTCATGGCCCTGTGCGCCATGGCGGTGTTCCTCGGCACAGCCGTCACGGCAGCTGTCTTCCTCTGGCAGGACTACCAGATCCTGCGCAAGGCCCAGCGCGCCTATTTGAGCACCGTGGTGCAAGCAGCCCAGGCGGAACTGCGCAGCCAGGGTGTAGCCCCGGGCTCCCTGACCATACCGGCCAAACTGACCAGTGAATCCATCGTGCATCTGAAGATGCGCCTGCAGATCCTGGACGTGCCGCTGCTTTTACAAAACCTCGGTCTGCGTGTGGAGATTCTGAGTCCTGGCAGCGGAGCGGGCAGCAACTCCGCGCCCCTGAGCAAGACGCCTTACATTGTGGTTCATGACACGGATGTTGGCCTCCAGCCGCAAGAGCCTGCGCCCCAGGAAGTTCAGGACATTGTTTACCGGGTCATGGCGGGTGCCTCTGTAGTCATGGGAGACCCGTCCGCCCCGCTTCGCAGCAGTTTCGACAGCTCCCGCACCTGGCTCATGGCTGGGGCACCGCTGACGGATTCCGAAGGCAAGATCGCCGGAGTCCTCCTTGCCCGCCAGCCGCAGGTGAATCTGCGCCATCTGCTGGATGCGCCGCACCTCATGGTCCCGCTGCTGGGCGCTGCTGCCGGCCTGCTGCCCGCCATGCTGGGTTTTTACCTCGCAGGCCGTGGCATGCGCAAGAGGATCGCCACCCTGAAGGAGGGGTTTGAAGCCTTGAAACAAGGCCAGCTCAACCACCGGCTGCCGGAAGGCGGTGCGGATGATCTGGATGTCTTGAAACGTGACTTCAACGCAGCCGTCATCGGCCTGCAGCAGGAAGACACCCGGCGGCAACAGCTGGTGGGTGAGTTCCAGGCTGCCCGCAAACAGGCCGAAGTGGCCACCGCTGCCAAAGGAGATTTCCTGGCTAACATGAGCCACGAAATCCGCACGCCCATGAACGGCATCATCGGCACCACCTCCTTGCTTATCGAGATGGGGCTCGAGCCTGAGCAGGAAGAACTGGTGCGCATGATCCGCTCCTCCGGCGAATCCCTTTTGCACCTGATCAACGACATCCTCGACTTCTCCAAAATCGAGTCCTCCAAAATGGAGATCGACGACATGCCCGTAGACATGGAAAAACTGCTGGCCGAGGTGGCGGACGTCTTTTCCTACCGCGCCGCCGAGAAAAAAGTGGAGATGAATTTCCACATGGACCCCGCCCTGCCGCGCATGTTCATGGGTGATTTCCAGCGCATCAAACAGGTGCTGGTGAATCTGGTGGGCAACGCCATCAAGTTCACCGAAAAAGGCGAGATCCTGATCCTGGCCCGCCAGGTGGCGCGCAAGACGTCCCAGGGCGAGAGCTCACATCTGCACTTCTCCGTCCGCGACACCGGCATCGGCATTTCCTCGGACAAGATCGGAACTCTCTTTCAGGCCTTCACCCAGGCGGACAGTTCCACCACCCGCAAATACGGCGGCACGGGGCTGGGCCTGGCCATCTGCCGCAAGCTCTGCCGCCTCATGGGCGGCGAGATCAGCGTGATCAGTGAAGAGGGGCATGGCTCTGATTTCTTCTTTGAACTGCCGCTGCGCATTGCCCAGGATGAAGCCGGGCGCGAAGAGGAACTGGAGTGGCAGGACTGCATCAGGAGCCGCCGCATCGTCTATCACAGCCCGCATACCACCACGCAGCAGATCCTGCAGCAGACCTTGCAGCAATGGTCCGCCATCGCCATCCCTCTGCCCAAGCTCTCCGTCACCGTGAGCAGGGATCTGGAAGATGCCGCCGTGTTTGTCTTTGATGCCAGCGAACACACGCCTGAAAGCGCCGCCCTGGTCTTGCAGGCGGCGGCTGCACGCGGAGCCGGCATTCTGCTGCTGCTGCCGCTGACTTTGTCCAAGCAGCGGGACGCCTTCATCCCTTCGGGATACACACGGTTCATCCGCATCAGCAAACCGGCACGGCGCCGGGAGTTGCTGCGCGCCCTGGCGGAACTGATTCGCATGCCCCGCTTTGCAGCCTCCGTGGCTCCGCCGGCTCCCGTCACGCCCCCTGCCCTTCGTCCTGCGCATCAAGGTGCCGCCCCGAATTTTGCGCCCTCCGTTTTCAACGCCGCCTCCATCCCTGCAGCCATGCAGCCGTTCCCGGCCCCGTCCTCCACCTCAGCCCCCAATCCTCCCGCCATGCCAGTTTCTGACAATCCCGCCTGGCTTCAGCCACAGCCTCCCGCACCGCTGACACCGCCGTCTCTCAACGGCCTTTTCCAGCCCACTCCCCCTGCCCTCAACCGAGCGGGGGCCAGCGGTCACGATGCCCCCATTTCTCAAGAGACCAACCGGGCCATTGCAGCCGCTGCCAACACGGGCGGGGACAGTTTCGCCAGGCAGAACCCCGCCCGCATCCTGCTGGTGGAGGACCAGCCTCTGAACCAAAAGATTGCCACTATGCTGCTGCAGCGTTTGGGCTATGCCCAGCTGGACGTCGCCAACAACGGCCAGGAAGCTGTGGATATGGTGAGCGCTGGCAGTTACGACCTGATCTTCATGGATCTGCAAATGCCGGTGATGGGAGGCATTGATGCCGCCCGGAACATTCGCGCCAACTTTCACCTGAAGAACCAGCCCGCCATCATCGCCATGACCGGCCATGCCCTTACCGGGGTGAAGGAAGAGTGCAAAGAGGCCGGCATGAACGCCTTCCTCACCAAGCCTGTGAGCCTGGATGACTTCCGCAAGACCATCCCGCCCTGCCTGGAAAAGGAGGCTGCTCTGCGTCCGATGGCGCTGTAGCTCCAAGGCCCGTTTGTCCAGGGCATAACCATAATTGCAAAAAGACGTTGGCAGTTGCCGACGGTGGTTTGCCGCCGCGGCTGAGCGGGAGTGCCCATGGCAGTAAACCGGGGGGCGATGGTTGGCGGTGATTGCCAGCCATTGGCAAAGCAACGCACCCAAGGTGTGAAGGACCTGCAGTCCTCAGCCTGAAACGTGAGGAAATCTCAAGGCGGTAACATCAGGCTTGATCTCGCATCCGCCAGCGCAAAGCAGCCATGGACGTGCCACAGCTCCCAGACCTGATGACACATGACTGTTCGGCCATTCCGACGCCCAAAATTACAATGACGCGAAGCGTCCCATGTCCCGGGACGCTCCTCTGAAATCTCAGAAATACAGCGCATGCAATGCCGCGAAGCCATGAACCATGAGAGTCCTGCCGCCAGATCAGCCGATGAGCATTTCCTGACAGTCTCCGTGCTTCCTACTTCGCCCCGCCGGAAGCCGTGCGGATGAACTTGGCCAGGTCTTCCTTTTGCTTCTTTAGGTCGGGCAGGTTCAGATACATCATGTGACCGGCGGTGTAATCATCCTCCGTGATGTTCTTCATCAGCTCCGGGTGGATGTTCAGGTGGGAGAAGGTATAACGGGAAGCGTAGTACGGAGTCGCCATGTCATAGAAGCCGTTGGAGACATGCACTTTCAAAAACGGGTTCGCCGTCATGCTTTCCGCGAGGATTTCCGAGACATTGGCAAACTGGTTTTCGGCATCCCAGTTCCACTTGCCCACGCCGCCCAGAATGTTGTACGGGCGGTCGTCCTCAAACTTCAGATCGTTGCGCACGTAGTGGTTGAAGGTGGAGGCAAACGCGCTGAAAACCGCGTCTGCACTCGGGTCGCGCTCGGCATCGTTGTTCAGCGGGTCGCGCATGTAGCTGGTGTAGCGGCTGTCAAAACGGCCCGTCACCATTTGCTTCTCACGCAGCAGCTCGGCGCTGAAGCG
>DASWXG010000598.1:0-3463 GCA_036405615.1 Prosthecobacter sp.
CTTGGTTTGGGACCAAGTCGCGCCCGGGGCAGCACCGGGGTATCCGACCACTTTCATCAACCCATTGGTCTGTAGCTTAACAGTCAGAGCGTCGGGCTCATAACCCGGAAGATGCTGGTGCGAATCCAGCCGGACCGACCATTTCAAAAACCAAACCAAACAAGACTGCCCTGTAGCTCAATCAGCAGAGCATGCGCCTTTGAAGCGCAGTGTTGATGGTGCAAATCCATCCAGGGCCACTCGTTTCCAGTGAGAAGTCAGAAGTAAGACGTGAGTAGTCAGAGGTGAAGAGCTTCACACCAATGTGTGGGCGTCTTCTCACTTCTTACTGCTTACCTTTCCGCCAAACACGCCGCGCTAGCCCAACCTGGCAGAGGCACTGAGCTTAGAACTCAGCGAGTCTTGGTTCAAATCCAAGGCGCGGCACCATTCCATCAATCAACGTCTTCGTAGCTCAATAGACAGAGCGGCTGATTACGAATCAGCAGGCTGCAGGTGCGATTCCTGCCGGAGACACTTTTTTCATCGCTGCCTGCGTAGTCCAACAGCAGAGACAGCCGTCTCAAAAACGGCCTAGCGTGGGTGCGAATCCCACCGCAGGCACCACTTCAGCATCACACGCTTCCGTAGCTCAATAGACAGAGTGCCATGCTTCTAACATGGAAGATGAGGGTGCAACTCCTTCCGGAAGTGCCAGTTTTATGCTCCCGTAGCTCAATGTATAGAGCGCCGCGCTTCGAACGCGGAGGTTGGAGGCGAAAGTCCTTCCGGGAGTGCCAGTTTCTTTGTCGGTTTTACTTGGCCGGTGGTGTGCCTTCCGCAGCCTGTTTCTTCTTGGCCGCCTCCGCCTTCTCCTTGTTCCTTTTCCGTTTGTTCTTCTTCCGCGCCTCCTCGATTTCCTCGGGCGTCCTCTGCGCCACCAGCTTGCCTGCCGCGGGGTTCAGTTGCGCCAGCACGGCCTGCAGCCGTTCGCGCTCAGCCTTTTGCTCACCTGGCGGCACAGCTTTTTCGGCAAAAGGAGCGTCAGACATGTCGAAGAGATCGCCCGCCTGAGTCAGTTTCCAGCCACGGCTCCGCACATACCATTCATGCGCCGTGTTGTGCTGCACATAGATCCACTCACGCGGTGAGCCTTTATCGCCCCGGATCTGCGGCGCGAAACTACGCCCGTCCAAGACAGGACTCGCTGGAGGCGTCGCACCCGCCACATCAGCAAAAGTCGGCAGCATGTCAGTGAAATCGATCAGATCGTCGGAGCTTCCGCCGGCCTGGACCGTGCCTTTCCAGTTCACAATCAGCGGCACCCGGCTGCCGCCTTCCAGCATCGTCTCCTTCATCCCATGAATGTGCCGGCCACGGATGGTCGCATGCTCGATGCCATACTTCGCTGTGCCATTGTCACTGGAGAAAACGATGATCGTGTTCTTCCGCAGCCCCAGCTTTTCCAGCGCCGCCACCAGCTCGCCCACCTGCCTGTCCAGATAGGCCACATTGTCCGCAAAGAGTGTGTCCTGGTCCTCGCTCGGCGCCGCGCTTTGTGGCGTCTTCAAAATCGGATTGTGCACCAGGTGCGTTGGATAGTAGAAAAAGAACGGTTTCTCCTTGTGACGCTCGAAGAAGCCGATCGCGAAATCCCGGCACAGATCCGGGCCATAGGTTCCTTCCTTGGCCTCCAGCGGCGCACCGTTCTGGGTGTAGTTCGTTTCCCAGTAGTAACCGCTCGGTGTGGGATCGGTCAGATATTCATCAAAGCCCCAGTCCGTCGGCTCATCACGCATCTGCCGCCACTTGCCTGCCATGCCCGTCGTGTAGCCTGCCTGCTTCAGCACCCGGGCCATCGAAGTCTCCTCTTTATAAGATGGCGCATTGCCCGTGCGGAACTCATAGCGTCCGGTCATCAGCGCGCAGCGGGATGGGTTGCACGTCGGCATCGAGTAGCAGTAGTCAAACCGCAGTCCCGAGGCCGCCAGCGCATCGATGTTTGGCGTCTTGTCCTTGAATCGGTCCGACCCATAGCAGCCAAATCCGTCGATCCCCAGGTCATCCGAAAGAATGAAGACAATGTTCGGCGCCTTGAGCGCGGCAAACGCGGCCTGGGCAAAAACAAACAAAATCAGCAGGAGGATGCGTGAGGTCATGGCCGCTGTAACGCCGCCGCCGCCCAAAGATTTCACCTCAGCATTTTCCACCATGGAACGCCAACCGGACAAGCGTGCCGGGGCTCGTTGCTAACGAGATCGTGCCGCCCTCGTGCGGCATGGGGAGCATGCCCTCGGCGTTCCGCCATTTCATTTTCACTTTTCCAACGACCCTGTCGTCTAACTGGCCAGGACACCCGGCTTTCTACTGGGTAGTTGCGGGTTCGAATCCCGCCAGGGTTGCCATTTTCATTTCTATTTCAGTTTCAATTTCAAAGCCCGCGTAGTCCAACAGCAGAGACACGGCGTCGAGAGCGCCGCCAGTGCAGGTGCGACTCCTGCCGTGGGCACTTTTTCTTCCTGACGGTCCAAAGCTTAGACAGCGAAGCAGCCGGCTTTTAACCGGCATAGCAGGGTGCATGTCCCTGTGGACCGACCATTTCCCTTTCGTCTAATGCCCGCCCGTTGGTGAAACAGCATCATGTCTGGCCTACACCCAGAAGTCGAAGGCGCACATCCTTCACGGGCGACCATGCCTTTTGCGGCAGTGAGAAAAGAGCTACTTCATCTCCGCCAACGCGGGGACCCCTGGCCTTCGCGGCCAATCCGCTCTTTTCATTTTTTCTCCGCAAATCTTCCAAAGCCTTTCCCAAATTTTAGCGGCAGTGAAGACAGGATTTCTTCGCTCCAACCCCAAACTGAAGTGCGGTTGCTCATGAGTTGAGGTTCGGCGTCAGCCGGACCCGGCTTCCTCAGTTAGAGCCTGTCTGCTTTTCTCCGCGAATCCCATTTGAGGCAGTGAGACCAGGGTTACTTCGACTCATAATCGGCCGGTCGCAGGTTCGAATCCCGCCAGATGCCACCAGGCATTTGTAGCTCAGTGGTTAGAGCAGCAGGATGCCATGCATCCGTTCCCTTGGTCGGCTTTCTCCTCAATTTTTACCACCTCCAGTGCCAGAACGTTGGGGCAGTGAGATCCGGGTTCCTTCGAATAGAAATCGAAAAGGCGTTGCTAACGCCTGCACATCCCCGGCTCGTTTTTCTCCCCATCTCTCGCTCTGAGAGACACCCATCTACATGCGGCAGTGATGCCAGGACTGCTTCGAGCCCGGCCCGTCCGCAAGGATATCGGGAATCACCCTCTCCAGGGTCTGTGCCCGGCAAGTTTTCTCCGCATACCACCCACCCTCAACCCACCCGACCCATGAAGTTCAACTTCCTCAAACAGCGCCCTCGTGCCGACACCGTCAACCTCGCGGGTGGCGAGGCCTTTGCCGAAACGCCCAAGCTCGAGCTCGCCTCCCTCATGCTCACCTCGATGCTGA
>DASWXG010000599.1:0-15959 GCA_036405615.1 Prosthecobacter sp.
TATCTCCGGCTTACTTTTCATGAACCGCATTGACCGCCTCACCGGAATGATCCTGCTGCTGCAGAGCCACCGTGTCATTACGGCGGAGCAGATCGCCGCGCATTTTGAGATGAGCATGCGTACGGTTTACCGTGATCTCGCGGCCCTGGGGGAAGCCGGTGTGCCCATCGTGGCGGAGGCCGGTGTGGGCTACAGCCTCATGCGCGGCTACCACATGCCGCCGGTGATGTTTACCGAACACGAAGCCGCCGCGCTTTTCATGAGTGGTGAGGTCACGGAGCAGATCGCGGATGACACCTTGAGAACCTCATTGCGCTCAGCGCTGTTGAAGGTCCGGGCAGTGCTGCCCAAGGAAAGACAAGACCACCTGAACCGCCTCAAACACTCGGTGGGCGTCTGGCTCAGCGGACGCAGCCGAGAGAATGAGCAGCGTTCTCTCATGCCGTTGCAGCAAGCCCTCGTACAACGGCAGTGCGTGTCGCTCTGCTACAATGCCGCAGGCCGTGGAGCGCTGACGGAGCGAGTCGTAGAGCCTCTCGGCATGATGTTTTATGCCCGGGAATGGCACCTCATCGCCTTCTGCCGGTTGAGGAACGAGTTCCGCGATTTTCGCCTGGACCGTGTTGTGCGCTGGGAGGTGCTGAGAGAACATTTCTCGGGCCACGAAGGATTCTCCGTGAAGAGTTTCCTGGCGGATGTGCTGAACGAACAGGAGATGATGCCGGTGACCGTGGTCTTTCAGCCTTGCACGCTGGAACGGGTGCGACGGGAGATGATGTGCGCCGAATCCACGGCCAAAACACTGCCCGACGGCAGCGTGCAGATGGAGATCCAGGCCTATTCCCAGGAATGGCTGGCAAGCTGGCTGCTCAGTCTGGGAGGTATGGCCCAAGTGTTGCAACCAGCGCATCTCCGCCAGGCGATGCATGAGCAGGCGCTGCGGATCCTGCAGGCGCACGCGTGAAAGTTTTTTTCGGGCCTCTCAAAACCCTCCTGACATAGGGTTGTCAGCAGGGGCTGCTTTGATGCGTGTGTCCTGCAAAAACAACGCAGGCGTGAACTTCACCTCAACCCACCACACGCTATGAAAAACAACGCTATCAACTGGTTTGAAATCTTCGTCGCCGACCTTGACCGCGCCCGCAAGTTTTACGAAACCATCCTCAACGACAAGCTGCAAGACGCTGGCATGGATTGCTGCCAGATGGCCATTTTCCCTTATGACAACATGAAGGGCATCGGCGGCGCGCTGACCAAAATGGAAGGCTGCAATCCCGGACACGGCGGCTCCATGGTCTACCTGAATGTGGAAGGTGATCTCGATGCCGTTCTCGGCCGGATCCCCGCCGCAGGAGGCAAGGTCATCCGTGACCGCATGGCCATTCCTCCGCACGGCTTCATTGGCATCTTTGAAGACACTGAAGGCAACCTTGTCGGTCTGCATAGCATGGTCTGAGCAGAGCCATGGCGGCCTGGAGATCACGGCTCCAGGCCGTCCTGAAATGGCAACGGACAGAACCCGGCTATGCCCTTTGCCCCATGGACTTCAACTTGGCCTCACCTTCCGCCCACGCCACATCCTGGGGCAGACGCTTGCTTGTCGCAGCCAGTGCGGCCACCACACCGGCTGCTTCGCCCATACCGACAGAATTGCCGGTGACGCGGTAACTGGCGTGGGAAATGAAGTCGCCGCTGATGCAGCGGCCGGCCATCATGAGACCATCCACATCTTTGGCGATCATCGCCCGCAGCGGGATGTCGTAAGGTTTCACCTTGATGTCGGTGGCATGGATGGCCGCAGTCTTGTTGTGATCAGCCGTAGTGGCGTGGATGTCCACCCCAAAGGTGGCGCGGGTGACTCCGTCCTCATGCCGGGCCCCGGCAATCAGGTCCTCTTTTTTGACCGTATAGCGGCCGACAATACGACGGCCGTCACGCACACCGATCTGCTCGGCCGTGGCTACAATCTGCAGACCTTCCCAAGGCCCGCCGAGATTGCGCAGGCCATTGATCATTTTGTGCATTTCAGAGCGGGCGCGAACCGTGGCCGCAGTGATCTCGGCAGCGTCCCACGGCTTGATGCCATACTCGTGGTTAAACATGGCAAACACGAGATTTCCATGCACATGCCACAGCGTTGCTCCTGCATAAGAGGGGAAATGACCGGCCTGGACCAGCGCATCCTTGATGCGTTTTTTCTTCTCACCATCCTTGTTCTCCCCAGCTTTTGGCACGCCGAAACGCACAAACTCGCGCATGGCTTCCACGTCCTTCACCATCAGCAGGGCATTCAGTGACATGGGCTGGCAGGGACATTCCTGGGCCTCACCGATTTCAAAGTTGCACCCGGCCTGCGCTCCGAGGTCCCCGTCACCGGTGGTATCAATGAACACGGGGGCAGTCCAGGCCTGCCGGCCTGACTTGGATTCCGTAACGATGGTGGTGAGCCTGCCGCCCTCCTTGAAAGCAGCGGCGACACGGGTGTGGAGCTGGAACTTCACACCGGCTTCCACGCACAGTTCCTCAAGCAGCTGCTTAAGCACTTCGGGATCATAACAAAAACGGGAGGTGCTGGTGGAATTCGCCCGCGCTCCGCGCTCGTCCAGCTTGTCTCGCAACTCCTTGGCGAACCCCGGTTTGTTGAAGTCGAGGAAATAACCGAGCAACCCGGCAGTCCAGACCCCGCCCAGGCAGCCGCGCCATTCAAACAAACGCACCCGCGCCCCGGCACGCGCAGCCGTGATGGCCGCAGTGACACCGGCCGGACCCGCACCACACACAATGACATCCGCATCCTCTACCAGAGGCAGATCATGAGCCGGTTCTTGAAACACTCCTGGTTTGGCAACAACGGCCTTTTCATCCGCAGCCAGGGTGAGTCCTGCCGGCATCACAGCCCCGGACAATGCGGCCCGGAGGAACGCGCGGCGTTTCAGATCTGCAGAGGAAGAAAGGTCGGACATGGTAAACGGAAGTTTGGGAAAGCGTAACGGTGGAATCAAGAACGATCAGGCGCGCTGGCCCAGGGATTGCAGCTTCGCCAGGCCCTCGCTCCAGTCCACCTCCTGAGGCAGACGTTTCGACAGCGCCGCGATGGCGGCCACGGCACCGGCACCTTCTCCCATGCCGACGGCATTTCCGGTGACGCGATAGCTGGCGTGGGAAATGAAGTCACCACTGATGCACCGGCCGGCCATCATCAGACCGTCCACATCGGCCGCGATCATGGCACGCAGCGGGATGTCGTAGGGTTTGGTCTTCACACCGGCACTGTGGTACCCGTGCTTGTCATTCATCTCCTTGCTGGTGGCATGGATGTCCACGTTGAAGGTGGAGCGGGTGACGGCATCTGGCTGCTGGCGGCCCTCGATGAGATCATCCTTGGTCAACATATAACGCCCCCGGATGCGGCGGCCGTCACGAATGCCGATCTGCTCCGCCGTAGCGACGAGTTGCAGCCCGTCCCATGGACCGCCCAGGGAGCGCAGGCCACGGATGACCCGGTGAATTTCCGCCCGGGCGCGAAGGGTGGCTTCTGTGACGGCATCGTTGTCATAGGCCAGGATGCCGTATTCGTGATTGATCATCAGATTGAACAGCCGCTCGCGAACATGGAAGATGGAAGGAACACCGTAGGTCGCCTTGAGTCCTACACGGGCGAGTTCCGCTTTGAGATTCTCCACCGGCTCCTTGCGCCAGCGCGGCTGGCTGTTGTAGTGGGAAGCGAAAGGTTTCAAGGCCTCGGCACTTGGAGCAATCATCATCGCCATCATGGTCATGGGCTGGCAAGGGCAAGCCTTGCTCTCGCCAATCTCCCACTGGCAGCCTGCATAGGCTCCCAGGTCACCATCTCCCGTGGCATCCACAAACACCCGGGCCTTCCACGCTTGGCGGCCGCTTTTCGACTCTGTCACGATGGTGGTCAGCCGGTTCTTTTCATCTTTGTGCGCCGCCACCACGCGGGTGAAGAGCTGGATCTTCACCCCGGCTTCCAGGCACATTTCCTCCAGCAGGATTTTCATTTCCTCCGGATCGTAGAAATAGTTGCCGGCCCCGTTGATGATGAGGGAGGAGCGCTCCTTGAGGCGCTTCATCAGCTCCTGGTTGAAGCCCGGTTTGTCCGCATCCAGCACGTAGCTCAGGAGGCCTGCCGTCCATACGCCGCCCAGGCAGCCGTGCACCTCCATCAGTCGCACCTTAGCACCCGAACGCGCGGCCGTGATGGCCGCAACGACGCCAGCAGGGCCTGCTCCGCAGACGATGACGTCCACGTCATCGGTCACCTTCAGGGCACGTGCAGGCTCTTCGAACTCACCTGGTTTGGGAGCGGACTTTGGCTTTGCAGCATCGGCAGAAGCGAGGACCGGCGTCAGCGCCGCACCGGAAAGGGCGGCACGCAGGAACTGGCGGCGTTTCACATCGGCGGGGGGAATCGAATGGGAAGACATGGCAGGAACATAAAAGTACGTTCTGGCAGGGACAAACCTTGCCTGCCTTTGTGCGCAGTTCCCATGCCGCCGATACAGAATGCTGGCTTCCGGGGAACTGTCCATGTATCGGTTGCAGCGTGCCAGCCTATTTTGACCACAACGCGACGACCCCGCTGTCTGCCCCCGCCCAGGAAGCGTGGCTGAAGGCATCCCGGCAGCACTGGCACAATCCATCCAGCCTTTACCGGGAAGCGGGACTGGCCAGCCAGGCGCTCGAAGCCGCGCGAGAAGAACTGGCAGATGCCCTGGGCGCAGAGGCCGGGCGGATTGTTTTCACGTCCGGAGCAACGGAATCTAACAACACCCTGTTTGCGGGTCTTGCCCGCTGCCTGCCCCCGGATGCGGTGGTAGCCATCTCTGCTATCGAACACCCGAGCGTTCGTGAATCCGCAAGAGCCTGGCTGGGACGCGGGCGTGTCGTGGAGATTCCCGTGGATGCAGAAGGCGTGGTCCAACCGGAAGTGTTGCAAAATATTGTTCAGCGCCACTCCCCTGCCCTGGTTTCCATCATGGCGGCCAACAATGAAAGCGGAGTCCTGCAACCCTGGCCAGAACTGCTGAAGCTCTGCCGTCAGGGGGGCACCCGGTTCCATACGGATGCCGCCCAGTGGCTGGGCAAACTGCCTGCCGCCAGCCTCGGCACCTGCGATTACGTCACAGGCAGCGCCCACAAGTTCGGCGGCCCTAAAGGCACCGGTTTTCTCCTGCTGGCGGATGAGGAGGAAAGCTTCCCGCTGCTGCATGGCGGCCCGCAGGAACACAGCCGCCGCGCGGGCACAGAGAACTATCCCGCGATCGCCGCCATGGTCGCCGCGCTGCGAGCCTCGGAAGAGAAGCTGGCCGCGGCGGCCGGTCAGCAGTCCGCTCTCCGTAATGCCTTTGAGCAGCAGATGAAGGCAGCCTTTCCTGGCCTGCGTGTGATCTCGGAAAAGGCGTCCCGACTGGCCAACACCTCGCTGCTGGTCATGCCCCGTCATGAAAACCTGAAGTGGCTGACCCGTCTGACCCGTCGCGGTTTCGCCATCTCCACCGGGTCTGCCTGCAGTTCCGGGAAAGAAGGTTCCTCCGTGGTGGTTCAGGCGCTCGGCACGAACTGGGAGGAACTCAAACGAGTGGTGCGAATCAGCAGCGGGCCGGAAACCGGCCCGCAAGATTGGGCGGATCTGGCAACGGCGTTTGAAGAAGTCGGCCAGGAACTGGATGCGGGCGGCAGGCCGTCGACGCCCTAGCAACCCAAGTCCGCTCAGGACAGAAAAAGAGCCTTGGTACATCACGCACCAAGGCTCAGGAAAAGGCGATAAGCTTCCGGGGCTTACGCACCCTTCACCAGCAGCTCCTTCGCGGCTTTCTCGATGCCGGGAAGGAGTTCATCGGGAAGCTCGGTCAGCAGTGGCAGCACAGGGCCGGTTTTGGCAACTCCGGCGAGAGCCACCGCGTGGTGCAGGACCAGGATGGGGCTGTGGGCGTTGCGCTGGTCTTCGAGAGGCAAGAAGATCTCGCGGATCTGCTCTGCGCGATCATAGTCCTTCGCGTCAATGGCACGGAGGAGGTCCATGCTGAGGCGCGGAGCAACGCAGACGCAGCCTGCGGTGAAACCGGTGATGCCAAAGTCGCGCAGGTGAATGATGGCAGGCTGCTCGCCGATACCGCTGACAATGAGGTCCGGGTTCACCAGGGACACCAGCTTGGTCAGGTAGAGGTCATCGGCCGGGTTCGGCTTCACCACTGCGTATTTGATCCAGGAAATCAGCCCATCGTTCACCAGTTCCGCTGCGTGCTCGGGGGTGATGTAGGATTCATCCTTGATGTAGAGCACCAGCTTCATGCCGGCCTTTTCCGCCAGATGACGGATGGCGGTGGCAACGCCTGCCGGCTTGGAGGGGAACAGCGTAGGCAGCAGCATGGCTGTAGGGAACTTGTGGTTCCGCAGGATGGCGGCCTGATCCAGGGCGGTGCCGTACATGGGGCCAATGCTGGGGACCATCCACATGTCGTCCTGGGCCAGCTCGGTGAGCATGTCCAAGAGAGCGTCGAACTCGGAAACGGCGATGTTGTACAGGTTGGCATTGCCGCCGTACAGCAGGGTGCGCACGCCGCCTGCGTACAGGTGGTCGATCAACTTTTTGTTCTCCTCGCGGCTGAGGCTGAGGTCCGCATTCCGGCACAGAGGCGGGACGGCGATGACGGAACTGCGGAGATCGGCGGTGGTGACGGGAGTGGTCTTCATGGTGCTGCGCGCAGGAAAGAGGCGGCTGGCGGCAGGTCAACAAGAATCACCGGCGGTTGCAGAAACACCGATTTTGGAGCATGAAGCGGCTTCTATGGCCAAAAAACCCGTTGTTCTGATTATCCGTGATGGCTGGGGCATCAATCCCGGCGGCAAAGCCCAGGCGGAAGCCAATGGCGACGCCACCCTGCTGGCGCGCACCCCTTTCCATGACCAGCTCTATGCCACCTATCCCCGCAGCACCGTCAGCGCCAGCGGCGAAGATGTGGGCCTGCCGGACGGCCAGATGGGCAACAGCGAAGTCGGCCACCTGAACCTGGGTGCCGGCCGTGTGGTTTATCAGGACCTGACCCGTATCAACAAAAGCATCCGCGACGGTGAACTGGCCCGCATGCCCGTGCTTTTGGACGCTTTTGAAAAAGCCAAGGGCAAGCGGCTGCACTTCCTCGGCCTCATCAGTGACGGCGGGGTGCACTCCCACCAGGATCACCTGGCCGCGTTGTGCAATGCCGCCAAAGCTGCGGGTGTGGCAGACCTCATGGTCCACGCCATCACCGACGGCCGCGACACCTCCCCCACCGGCGGTGCCGCCTACATGGCCAAGCTGGAAGCTGATCTGGCCCCGAGCGGAGCCAAGATCGCCACCGTCATCGGCCGCTACTATGCGATGGACCGTGACAAGCGCTGGGAGCGCAACAAGCTCGCCTGGGACGCCATCGTCCTCGGCCGTGGCGAACTCCGCACCGACAGCCCAAGCGCAGCGGTGCAGGCCGCCTATGCCACCGAAAAGCGTGGCGACGAGTTCCTGCTGCCGATGATTTTTTCCAACGCCAACGAGCAGCGTATCCGCGACGGCGATGTGGTGCTGTGGTTCAACTTCCGCGCCGACCGCGCCCGCCAGCTCAGCGATGCTTTCCTGAAGACCGGTTTTGAAGGCTTTGACCGTGAGGTCCACCCGGTCGTGGCTTACTACACGCTCACCGAATACGACGCCAACTACTACGACCTCGGCTGCAAGGTCATCTTCGGCACCGAGAGCCTGAACAACAACCTCGGCCAGGTGATTGCCGCCGCAGGCCTGACCCAGCTGCGCGCCGCTGAGACAGAGAAGTATCCGCATGTGACCTTCTTTTTCAACAGCGGTGTGGAAGAGCCCAACCCGGGCGAGGACCGCTATCTGGCCATCAGCCCCAAGGAGGTGCCCACCTACGACAAGAAGCCGCAGATGAGCGCCCCGGATCTGACCTTTGAAGTGCTGCGCCGCCTGGAGAACTACGATGCGGTCATCATGAACTACGCCAATCCAGACATGGTGGGCCACACGGGCATCGTCGAAGCCGGCGTGCATGCGTGTGAGACCATTGACCTGGGCGTGCGCATGATCGTGGAAAAAGTGCTGGCCCTCGGTGGCAAGCTTTTCATCACCGCCGACCACGGCAACTGCGAACAGATGCGCAACGCCGACGGCAGCCCGCACACCGCCCACACCACCAACCTGGTGCACGGCATCTACGTAGCGGCCGACGCTGACCAATATACCGTGAAAAGCGGACGCCTCGCCGACATCGCCCCCACCCTTCTCGACATGCTTGGCGTGGCCAAGCCCGCCGAGATGACGGGTGAGACGTTGCTGGCAAGGAAGGCCTAAGGCCAGATAACATCCTCTGCTCATTGTCATCTGCGCAGGCCGGGAGATTCGTTCGCGATCTCTCGGCCTTTGCTTTCCAAGCGATGCAGGCATTCACTTCAAACTCCGGGCGTGACTTGGCGGGGGACTTTGTGATTGAATCCCTGATATGAATCAGGCTCTCCCCCCGGCTGATGCATCCTCATTCTCTTCCCCGTCTCCTTCTGCGCCGCTGGTGATCCTCGCGGACTGGGTTCTCATAGGTTTGATTGCTTTGGCCAGCGTGGCCACTGAGTGGATGATCTATTTGAGCGGCTTGTACTGGACTCCTTGGTTTCTGCCTTGGGTGGCGACGCATATCGTCATCCTGGCCTTGTGGGTCACGTTGATCTTCATGCCTGCCATTCATCCAGTCTCGGGACGCCTCGCACTCCGGCTGGTCGTGCGAGTTGGCCTGATTACACTGGGCGCCTTTGCCTGGAGCGCGCCCCTCCTCTTATGGCGCCCAGCGGTCCCACCTTATGTCCAGGGTTGTGAGCGGGCCTTTCAGAAAGCCCTGACAGAAACCGACTTCGCTGAGATCAGGACTTATGCAGCCCGGCATCTGGCCGATGATCCCACACGGTCTGCCCTTTTCCTTCAGCCTCAGGATTGGCCGAAAAACTTTGCCCGCCTGAACCGTCCCGAACCCGAGATCCTTGAATTGCATGGGGACAAAGCCTCCCAAAAACGAGAGATCCAGATCCACTGGGGTTCAGCCCTGACCGGTCATCATGGCCTGTTCATTGATCCGGATCAAACGCCGGACCTGGGCCCCCTACTGACCGTGGATGGCCGGTTCATGTACCAGTCCAAGTTGGCCGAGGGAGTGTACTTCTTTGCCACGTCAGACTGATCTCAGCCCAAGTGATGCAGCCACTCTTGGCTCCATCACTTGCTTTCCCTCACACCGCCATCTTCGACCGGTGCTCACTCGGCCGCCAGCCGATCCATTTTTTGAAGGTGTTGCTGAAGACGAACGGATTTTGATAACCCACGGTGTGGGCCACAGTCTCCACTTTTAAATTCGTGGTGGAGAGCAACTCGCAGGCCTTGCGCATGCGCAGCCAGGTGACGTGGTGCATGGGCGTGCGGCCCAGTGCGCGGCGGCAGAGGCGACGGAGGTGTTCGGCGCTGACATGGGCCTGATGGGCCAGTTCGTCCAGGGTCCAGTCGCGGCCTACATCGGCCGCCACTTTTTCCCAGACGCGCCAGAGGCGGTCATCCTGCTGCCAGGGCTGGGCAAAGCGCTCGACATAACTTTGAATGAGTTCCACCCAATGAAACATGGCAGCAGGTTTGGCATCGTGATCGGCTTCTTCGATCAGTCCTTCAATGGCGCTCCACAAAGGCTGTCCTTTGAATGACGCCATCTGGGGAGAACTGCTGCTGAGAATCGGCTTTTGCTCCGGCTGCTGCTCATAGCGCACCCAGCAGCACCGCCAGTCCTTGCCCTTCACGGCCTCAAAGGCGTTCACCATGAACGGAGGCAGCGCCACGGCCATGCCGGCCCCGCATTTTTGCCAGCGGCCATCCACCAGCACCCGGCCCTCTCCAGACAGGCAGGCCAGGAAATAGAGGCCGCCCTGGTGCATGCGCACGATGCGGTAGGGCGCGCGTGCCGTCATGACCCCGGCGTGGGAGATACGGTGGGTTTTCAGCGTGCCGCACACAGGTGCCCCGCGCAGCCAGGAGCGGTTGTCCGTCTCGCTGGATCTCACCACGCGGAACTCGGTGTTCTCCCCGTGGGTGTGCGTTTCGGATAGTTCGAGGATGGAAGAAGCCGCGTGCATGAAAGGGAGTTTGCAGTTGTGTGCAAGGGTTGGTGCTTCGCACGTTTGCCGTCGTTATCAAACAACGGCAATCCACCGCCAACTATCGCAAACAACCGCAAACTGCCACCTCTATGCCCAATCCCTGGACCGGAACCGGAAATCCCTACACAAAACAGGAAGTCGTGGACCGTCTCAAAGCCACCCTGGCCAAGGGCGAGCCCATCATCGCCGCAGGCGCGGGAACGGGCATCAGTGCCAAGTTCATCGAGAAGGGCGGCGCGGACCTGATCATCATCTACAACAGCGGCCGTTTCCGCATGATGGGCCATGGCAGCACCTGCGGTCTGATGGCCTATGGCGACGCCAATGCCATTGCCATGGAGATCGGCGAATACGAAGTGCTTCCCGTGGTGAAGGAGATTCCGGTCATCTGCGGCGTGCACGCCACCGACCCCCGCCGCCGCATGTGGCACTGGCTGGGCCGGGTGAAGGAAATGGGTTTCTCGGGCGTGAACAACTTCCCTACCCACACCATCGTGGACGGTCATTTCCGCGGCGTGCTGGAAGAGACCGGCATGAGCGTGCAGAAGGAATTTGAAATGGTGGGCCTGGCCACCCGCATGGACCTGTTCAGCATCGTGTATGTCGCCACCCCGGAGGAGGCCATCGAGATGGCCAAAAACGGAGCTGACGCCATCATTGCCCATGTGGGCACCACGGTGGGCGGCAGCATCGGCGTGGTGAATGCCGTGGTGGACTGGGACTTCACCGTCAACCGCACGCAGGAGATCATCGACGCCGCCAAGAGCGTGAATCCAAACGTCTTTACCCTTACTCACGGCGGCCCCATCAACACGCCGAAGGACGTGGAATACATCCTGGGCAAAACCACGGCCGACGGTTTCGTGGGAGCCAGCAGCCTGGAGCGCATGGGCGTGGAAGACTCACTCACCCAGCTCACCCGCGAGTTCAAAAAGGTCACGCGAGGCTGACAACAGAGGGCGGCCTCAAGCAGGCCGCTTTTACGCTTTTATCCAGTTACACTTTTTGTTGCCGACGGCTGTGCCACTGGGCCAGCCAGCCTGCTTCATGTACTTCTTCGTCAGCGGCAACCGTGTGGGCAGCGAGGATTTCCGCCCGTCCGAGATAGCCCAGGATGCATCCCGGTTCTGCGGGGTCCACCACCGGCAGACGGCCAATGTTGTAACGGATCAGCCGGGCCTGCACGGTCGCGACGCTCTCCTCCGGGAAGGCCGTGTGCAAAATCTCAGGAGCCAGCTCCTTCAAGGTCTTTGCGGGTTTCTCGCACCTCACCAGATCCCCACGGGTGACGATGCCCGTCAACCTGCCCTCCGTATCCACCAGCAAGCAGGCCTGGCGGCGTGACACCGCCGGATCTCCCGCAGCCACTCGCGCTCCCAGTTCCGCAGCGGTCAGGGTCTCCGGCACGGTCTGAAAGTCATCCGACATCACGTCTTTCACGTTCAGGTTCTGCAGTGGATTGGGCAGGTAGGTTTGAGGCACAGCCACCCCACGGCGGGTGATCTTTTCCGTCATGATGGAATGAAGGCTGAAGAAGTGGGAGGCGAGATAGGCTGCGGTTCCGCCCGCCAGCAAGGCTGGCAGAGCATGAGGCTGCTGGGTGGTCTCAAAAGCAAATACGATGGAAGCCAGCAACGCCCGCGAAGCCCCTGCAAACATGGCCGCCATGCCGACCAGCGCCGAAATGCCCAGCGGCAAATCGAGCCCCAACCCTTGCGCTCCAAACGCCAGGAGCGTCCCCAATCCCGCACCGATGGTGAGCAACGGTGCCAATGTTCCTCCGGAAGTCCCGCTGCCCAGAGAGATCAACCAGGAGACGAGCTTCATGCCGCACAGCCAGGCCACCAGGGACACAGGCAGGGCCTGCCCCACCATGTCCTGGATGTTGTTATACCCGACCCCGAGAGTGCGCGGTGCGAAATAGCCGATGCCCCCCACCGCCACGGCCCCCAGGGCGGGCCACCACATCCAGTGAATGGGCAATTTTTCAAACTGGTCCTCCACCCAATAGACAGCCCGGCTGACCCAGGCCGCCGCCATCCCCACCACTCCCCCAAGGACGACGAAAGCCAGCACCTGCTGCGTCGGCAAAACAGGAACATCAGGCATGGCAAAGACCGCGCCGCTGCCGAAGCACTGCACCCGCAAAGCCGCTGCGGTGGCGCAGGCCAGCGCCACCGGAATAACCGAACGGGCGCTGTACTCGAAGAGCAGAAGCTCAATGGCCAGCAGCACAGCAGAAATGGGGCTGCCAAAAATGGCCGTCATTCCGGCGGCAGCGCCCGCAGCCAGCAGGACTTTCCGCTCGCTGCCCGTGACACTCAGCATCTGCCCCACGACGGAGCCCAAGGCTCCACCCGTGGCGATGATTGGTCCCTCCGCGCCGAAGGGGCCGCCGGTGCCGATGGAGATGGCCGCCGACAGCGGTTTCAGAACGGTAACGCGGGCCGGGATGCGGCTGCGGTTGGTCAGGATCTGCTCCATCGCTTCCGGAATGCCGTGCCCACGGATGGCCTTGGAACCAAACCGGGCCATGAGCCCAATGATGACAGCCCCAATGACCGGGACAATGATCACGACAGGACCGAGGCTGTTCTCCGCCGGAGAAACTTCGTGAAAAGACCAGCGCTGATAAAAGGCCAGATTGGTGATGAGGCTGATCAGTTGCACCAAAGCCCACGCCACACCGGTGGTCACCGTCGCCAGAAGCATGCATGTGGCAGAGAGAAACAAGACGCTGTGACGCTGGGGGGCAGAAGTCATACAAACAACGAGGCACTATTCCTGCTCAATCTGGCTCAGCAGCTTCCGCAACACAGGACCGTGACGGCGCAATTCCTGCCGGTGGCTTGAGGACAGACGCTGCAACAATGCCAGGCCGTGCGGAGAAAGGGCGACAACGACCACCCGCCGGTCTTCCTCGGATTGCTGGCGGATCACCAGCCCATCAGCCTCCAGACGGTTCACCAGTCCAACCACGCTGTTCTGCCGGAGTTGAAGCCGCTCTGCCAAGGCTCCAATCGTCACGTTGCCCAACCCGTCAGGGTAGCCGTGGATGGCCAACATGGCCTGGTGTTGCTGGGCGGAAAGCCCTTCTTTGGCAGCCGCCTCCTCGCTAAATCGCATGAACAAACGCAGGCGGTGACGAAACGCGGCCAAAGCCCGGTAATCCGCGCGGGTAAGCTGAGGAGGAGGCAGGGTGATGGAGTTCGAAGACATGGCTGTCTTCAGACAGAATTATGTCGTTGTGCGATATAATCAACCCCAAAATGAATCTGCTAGGATAAGCCCGTTTTGATCACTTACTTCAACAGCCCGGCTGCGGATTCCTGAAAAGCTTGCCGGATCGGCGACGCATCGCCATTGCCCAGTGCTGCACGCTGGATCAGCAGGATGTGGATGCTTTTCTTCACCGGATCAATCCATCCCTGGGTGCCGTGAGCACCGCCATGGCCGTAGGTCCCCGGGCTCAACATGCCGGTGACACCCACAGGTTTCACCACCACCTGGAAGCCAAGCCCCATGCCCATACCTTCGGTAAAACCGGCCTTCAAATCACCCGTCTGGTTCTGGATCATCAGCTTCAAACTGGCTTCGGAGATATAGCGTTTGCCTTCGACTTCGCCGCCGTTCAGCAACATGGAGTAGAGAGCCAGAAGATCCTCCGCAGTGGAGAAGAGCCCCCCTGCGGCCAAAGGTGCGCGTTTCTCGCTGGAGAACGGCGGCGTCAGATACTTGATCTCCGCCACTTCCAGGCCCTTGCTGTCAGCACCGGGTTTATAGGAGGTCGCCAGCTTTTCAATCTCCTTCTTCTTCGGCCAGAAGGTGGTATGTTTCATGCCCAGAGGCTTGAACAGACGCTTGTTCAAGAACTTGGCGTACTCTTCTCCACTGACCACCTCGACAATGCGGCCCAAGGTGTTGATGCCGGGATTGCAGTAGGACCATTTGCTGCCAGGCTCGAACTGCAAAGGGCTGAGGGCGTAGGTGTAAACCGCCTCTTTCAGAGTCAGGACATCCAGGGCATCCTTGTCCAGGGGCGACGCGCTGACCAGACCGCTGGTATGCGTCAGCAGATCCTTGATGGTGACAGGCCGGGCCGGCTTGACGAGGACCGTTTGGGAATCGGACTTCTCCTTGACCAGCAGCTGGCCTTTGAACTCCGGCAGATGCTTCATCACCGGATCTTCGATGTTCAGCTTGCCCTCATCCTGCAACATCATGACCGCCAGGGCGGTGATGGGTTTGGTCATGGAGGCAATCCAGAACAGGCTGTCCCTGGCCATCGGGGTTTTGCTGGCAATGTCCTGCCGGCCGACGGCCTCAAAACTGACGACCTTGCCATTCTGCGCCACCAGTGTGACAGAACCCGCAAGCTGGGATTCATCCACCAGCTTTTGCATGGCGGCTACCACCGGCCCGGCAGCAGGGGCGGCAGTTTCAGCCCGCAACACCGGAGAAAAGGCAAGAGCGAGGCAGAGCAGGAGTGAACGGCGTTTCATCATGATGCCATCAGACTGACCGACGCCTCCCGGCGTGTCGAGACCATAAAAAAAGCGGAACCGGAATCCGGCTCCGCTTTCAAAAAATGGCCTGGAAAAGGCTTACTTGATGTTCTTCTCGTACTTGGCTGGATCAGCCTCGAACTTGCCTTTGCAGCCCTTGCAGCAGAAGCCGATTTCCTTGCCCTTGTGGGTGGTGGTCAGCTCAGCCTTCACAGGCTTGCCGGCTTTCACTGGGCATTCCGTGTTGACGGGTGCGGCGGAGGCGAAGCTGGCGATCGCGCTCAGGGCGAGGACGGAGAACAGAGTTTTCATGTGGTGATGCTAGTTTTGTAGTTGGGTGACACCCGGCCCCGAGAGGCCTGGCACACCATCAAACGTATGAATCAGCCCATTTCTTGTCATTCTTAAATTTTAGCGATCCGATGGACAAAGCCGCTCTTTCCGGCCAGGGAGAGGCTGCCCCCCGTGACCGAAGCCGAGACCAACGCCACATCCACCCCGATCCATGACGCCCGCGAGGCGTTGCGGCGGTATTTTGGCTTTCGTGAGTTCCTGGACGGCCAGGAGACGGTGATGGCCAATATCCTGAGCGGCCGGGACACCATGGTCATCATGCCCACCGGCGGGGGAAAATCCCTCTGCTACCAGCTGCCGGCCATGGTCATGGAAGGAGTGACGATTGTTGTAAGCCCCCTCATCGCCCTGATGAAGGACCAGGTGGACGCCCTGGAAAGGCGAGGCATCCCGGCCACGCTGATCAACAGCACGCTTTCCCTGAGCGAACAGCAGGAGCGCATCGCCGCCCTGCGGCGGGGCGAATACCGGCTGGTGTACGTTGCGCCGGAGCGTTTCCGCAGCCGCATGTTCCTCAACACGATGCGCCAGGTGGAAATCGCCCTCTTCGCCGTGGACGAGGCGCACTGCCTCTCCCAGTGGGGGCATGATTTCCGGCCGGACTACTTCCGCCTGGGCGAGGCACTGGAAGCCCTGGGCAGGCCACAGGTGGTGGCGCTGACCGCCACCGCCACACCGGAGGTGCGCGACGACATCCACCGCGTGCTGGATCTGCGCGATCCCTTCATCACCATCCGGGGATTTCAGCGGCCGAACCTGAGCCTGAACGTCACCCACACGAAAAAGGGCGATGACAAGTACGCCCGGCTCAAGCAGATCGTGGCCGATTACAAGACCGGCATCGTCTACTGCTCCACCCGCAAGCGTGTGGAGGAGGTGGGTGACACCCTGCGTGAACTG
>DASWXG010000600.1:0-4022 GCA_036405615.1 Prosthecobacter sp.
GGATCGCGGAGTTCCAGTCTGCCTACCATCGTTTGTTAGACCAGTTCAGCGCTGTGACACCGCGTCTGGTGCTCATCGGTCCCATGCCGTTCGAAAAACCGCTCGCGCCCCATGCGCCGGATCTCACCCTGCGAAATGAGGACGTGGCCCTCTACGCCAGTGCGGTGCGCGAAGTGGCCAAACAGCGCGGTGCTCTCTATGTGGATCTCTTCACGCCCCTGTCCGAGCGCAGCAGCAGCCAGCCCCGGCTGACAGACAACGGCCTGCACCTCAATGCCGAAGGTCTGCGTGTGGTGGCCCGTCTCATCGCCACCCAGTTGCAGCTTTCCACCAGTGAATCCGACGATCTGAGTCCGCTGAAAGCGGCCATTGTGGAAAAGAACCGCCTGTGGTTCGACTGCTGGCGCCCCGCCAACTGGTCCTTCGTCTACGGGGATCGCGTGACGCAGATGTTTGGCAAGCCTTCCGAGACCGCCCCTTCCCTGCGGGAAAGCTTTGAAAGCTACAAGCCCCTGGTCGCCGCCTACGATTCCCGCATTCATGCCCTGGCTAATGGCAAAGAAGCACCGCCAATACCTGCGGCAGTCCAGCCCGCAACTCCGGCTTCTGGCGAAAAGGCAACCCCGGCACCTCAGCCGCTGACGGCCGAACAGCAGCTCGCCGCTTTCACGGTGGCGGACGGCTATGAGATCAATCTCTTCGCCTCGGAAGTCCAGGATGTCGCCAAGCCCACCCAGTTTTCGTGGGATGAACGCGGCCGCCTTTACGTGGCCTGCTCGCCCACCTACCCGCACACGCTTCCGGGCATCCAGCCGAATGACTACATACTGATCCTGGAAGACAGCGACGGCGACGGCAAGGCGGACAAGTCTTCCCGCTTTGCCGAAGGCCTGACCATGGTGCAGGGCGTGGAGCCTGGAGATGGCGGTGTGTATGTCTGTGATTTCGACCAGATCCTGCATCTCAAAGACACGGATGGTGACGGCAAGGCAGATGTGAAAACGGTGCTCTATTCCGGCTTCGGCATTGGCGACACGCATCAGCTGGTGAATTCCGTCTGCCATGGACCGGACGGCAGCCTGTGGTTTACCCAGGGCCTTCATGCCTATTCCCGGGTCGAGACACCCCACGGCCTCGCCATTCTGGAGAAGGCGGGCGTCTGGCAGTACAACAAGCGCACTCAGAAAATGAGCGCTTATTTCAATGGCGGCAAAGCCGGGCACAATTGCTGGGGGGTCGCGTTTGACGACTACAACCAGGTCTTCCACAAAAGCGGCGACCGCCCCGCCGGCTACTTCAGCACCCCGGGGCTCATCGCCCTCAAAGACCCGGATGAGTACCACCCCACGGGCATGCTTTTTGACACCAGCCCGAAGACCAACTCCATCGAGATCATCGGCACGCGGGGAATGCCGGACGACATCCAGGGCACGGCCCTGATTGGCGGTTACTTCGGCAGCGTGGTCGAACTTCACCGTTTTGAAGATGAAGGCTCCGGCTTCAAGACTATACAGCTGCCCAAGCTGGTGAAGTCTTCCGATCCCTCCTTCCGCCCGGTGGATGTGAGCGTGGGGCCAGACGGCGCCCTGTATCTGTGTGACTGGTTCAACCCCGTCATCGGCCACTACCAGGCCAGCTATGCCGACCCGCGCCGCGACCGCAGCCATGGCCGCATCTGGCGCATCACGGCAAAAGGCCGTCCGGCTGTGAAGCAGCCCAAGCTGGCCAGCATGAAACCAGCGGAACTACTTTCCCAGCTGGCCTCTCCCGAAAGATGGACACGTTACCAGGCCAAGCGCCTGTTGTTTGACGGCCCAACCAAGGATGTGATCACGGCCGCCGACACCTTTGTGAAGGCGACGGAAGATGAGCACCAGCTCATGGAAATCTGCGGTGTCTATGAAGCCCACGAAACGCCCAACGCAGCTCTTCTGAACCGGCTGCTGAAGGCCCGTGAGCCCCGCGTACGTGCCTATGCTGCGCGTGTGGTGGGTGCCTGGGCCGACCGTCTGCCAGAGGCTGCCACACTGCTCACAGCCTTGGCCAACGATGCCCATCCTCGCGTGCGGCTGGAAGCCGTGGTTGCCAGCGCCCGCCTGCAGAAACCGGAAGCGGTGGAAATCGCCGTGCAGGTGCTGAAGCAGCCCACCGACAAGTTCATTGACTATGCACTGAAACAGGCCGTGCGCGCCTTGCAACCGCAGTGGCAGCCTGCCCTGGCCAAACTGACCTTTGGCGGCGATGCCAAACTGGCCGATTACGTGAAGAAGATCGCCAATGCCGCGCCTGAAAGGGTGCATCCGGGCAAGGCGGTGTATGATGCGCTGTGCCTCAACTGCCACCAACCCGAGGGCAAAGGCCTTCCGGGAGTGTACCCCAGCCTTTCCGGCACGGACTGGGTGAAGGGAGATCCTGACCGGCTTATCAAGATTGTCCTCCACGGCCTGAATGGTCCGATCCAGGTCAACGGTGCCGACTTCCAGCAGGCGGCTCCCATCCCCATGCCCCCCATGGGCTTGGATGACCAGCAGATGGCGGATGTGCTGAGCTATGTGCGTTCCAACTTTGGCAATCAAGAACCCGGTGTCACACCGGCCCAGGTCAAGAAGGTCCGCGCCGCCCACAGCGACCGGACCACTTTCTGGACCCAGCAGGAGTTGAAATGATGATCACGCGAGGCTGGTTCAGTCTTCTCGTGCTAAGGGTTGAACCCGTCTTCTCCATCTTTTCAAACCACGGCTGGTCAAGCAGCGGCATTCGCCAGCCGCCCGTGTTTGGGCCGTAGGGCGGGGATGGGTGGCGGGGCAAGCTTTGTTCGCTTCCGTTCACTACCGCGATACTCACTGTCTTTCTTTGATGGTGACTGGCATTTGTAGCGCAAGACTAAGGATCTTGTGCCGAACTTACACGGCCTTCCAGAAGACGGGTAATCCGGCGATGACATGGAAAGGGCAGCGACATCTCTTCCGCCGGACACACCCGTCCTACCGTTGGGACATCGCCTGCTCTCTTGCCAAACAACAGCCGCTCCAAGAATCGGCACTACCTCACATGACTCATCACGTCTGCCCAACCGGATCACGGTTGGGCAGACAAAGTGGAGCGAATTGAGCAAAACCTCTCAGCGGAAGTAACCGCTGACCTTCAGTTTGCGGCTGAAGATTTTGTCGCCTGCAGCGACGTAGAGCACGTCGTGATCCTTGCCCGCAAACTCCACGCTGACGATTTTGCCGTCGGCCACGGGTTTGGCAATGATGCCGGCCAGACGTCCGGCGGGATCAAACACCTGAACCCCGAGATCGGTGGTCACAAAATAGCGGCCTTTGGACTCCGTGGTCGCTCCGTCTCCGGAGGCTGTTTCCTTGCCCACCGGCAGCCACATGGTCATGAAGGGGGCACCACCTGTCAGGGTGCCGTCTTCTTCGATGCGCCAGGTCCACACATGCTTGCCGCCGTGCTCCGAGACAGCGAGGGTCGTTTCATCGGCAGAGATCGTGATGCCGTTGGGCTTTGCCACATGGCCTTCGTCCGCCACGATGTGCTTGCCATCCTTGGTGATAAGATGGATGCGCTGCGTCGGGGTCTCGGTGAAGTAGAGATGGCCCTTTTTGCTGACCACCAGATCATTGCATTTCACGCCGGTGAGCAAGACGTTCACCTTGCCTTCAGGGGTGATGGAAATGATGCGCTGCTCGCGGTTGTGGCAGGCGTAAAACAGGCCGTCCGGGCCGATCTGCAATCCGCTGATGCCCGGCAGGTTGTCCAGGAACAGGTCTGATTTTCCCGTGGCGGTATCCAGCTTGTAAATCCCCTTCCCGGCCTTCACGTCGGTGAAGAACAGGTTGCCTGCGGCATCAGTGCACAGGCCGTCGGTAAAGGTGAAGCCTGAGACGGCCTCCTTCCAGGGCTGGTCGTCCTGAAGGTATTCGTGCAGGGAGGTGTCCTGGGCGGCAGCCATCACAGGCAGGCTGAGGGCGGCAAGAAGGGCGTGGATTTTCATAACCAAAAGCATTTCAAAAGAT
>DASWXG010000601.1:0-7284 GCA_036405615.1 Prosthecobacter sp.
GCTGCCCCCCGGAGCTAGCGTGGTTGCACCCAGGCTGCCCAAGGCGAAGTCGGCACTGTTCGTGCCTGACTTGCTGAGGGACAGTCCGGTCAGGGAGACAAGGCCGTCATTGCGCACCGTGAAGGTCTTTGCCGCACTGGACTGCGATACCTGCACGCTGCCAAAGTCTCTTTCGCCAGAACCGTCCACCAGCACGTTGCCCGCTGGCTCCTCGACTGTGATTTCTGCTTCAGCCGCATAGATCGCCACGGAGTGAGCGGCGATGGAACCTTCACCCAAACCAATGATGCGTTTGTTTCGCAACTCGCTGGTTACGCCAGTGCTGACTGCAACAGGGAGAAACTGGTCCACAAGCGTCTCATTGCCGACCTGACCAGCACTGTTGCCACCCCAGGCCACAACGGAGCCGGTGCTGTCGGAGGTAACCACCAGGGCATGTGTTCCTCCCGTGGCCACCTGCCGTACCGTTTTGCCTTGCAAGGCGCTTCCGGCACCCGTGCCCACCAACACCGCACGCGGCTGGTTGGCCGAAGCATTGTTGCCCAGGCGACCGTTGGTGAAAGCCCCCCACGTGTAGGTCAGGCCATCTGCATCCAGCACCAGGCAATATGACGAACCGGTGGCAAAGGCGGCGATCCGCTTGCCGCTCAGAGCACTCAGTCCCCCCACATCCAGGGCTGTAGGCAGGTTCCGCTGGGTCGTGGTGGAATCCCCCAGTTGCCCCGACGAGTTCTGCCCCCAGGTGCCCAGGATGCCGTCGCTGGTCAGAGCGGCTGCGTGAACCGCCCCTGCCGAAATGGCCACCACCGTTTTACCGTTGAGCGGATTCGCCACCAGCCCGATGGGCGTGGTCGTATCAACGGCAACAGGCACACTTTTCGAAACAATGGTGTTGTCCCCAAGCTGGCCTGTGGTGCCAACTCCCCAGCTGTAAACCTTGCCGGTGGAGTCCATGGCCAGGCTGAAGTTGGTGCCTGCCGCAATGTCCACAATGATCTTGGAGGTGAACGAGATGGCCCCATCCAGAACTGCCACGGGGCGGTTTCTGTTCGTCGTGCTCTGGTTGTCTCCCAGGCCACCGCTGGTAGCGGAGCCCCAGGCATACACTTTGCCTTCCGTAGTCAGGGCCAGGCTGTGGTTGTTACCCGCAGCGATTGCCACCACGGTTTTACCATTCAAGGCGCTGCTGGCAGACACATCCACCGCCACCGGAGTTGAGCGGGCCGTTGTGGAGGCATCTCCAAGCTGGCTTTCCGCATTGCGTCCCCAGGCATAAACACGGCCGTCTGTGGCCAGGGCCAGAGTATGCGTCCCGCCGGAGGCCACCGAAACAATGGTCTTGCCCGCCAGTACACCCGAGCGGTTGACGGCGACAGGAGCCGAGACGTTCGGAGTCGTCGTGCCATTGCCCAGGCGTCCATCCGCTGCCGTGCCCCAGGCTGCCAGGTTGGTGTCCTTCCACAGGAGAACAAGGTCATTGTTAGACTGGCCCCCGTAGTACCACGCGACAAAGCTGTAGCTCTGGCCGTTGAAGGTGAGGTTCACGACCTCACCATTGTCGAGCGTGCCAGAACCGTCATTGAAGCGTCCCTGGATGAAATTCTGGCCCGAGTTTCTGACCACTGTCAACGCGGCCCCTGGCGCGGGAACAAAACCCAGACTTACCGTCAGCGGGGTGCCGGTGGCCGTAAGAGAAGTGGCTTCCAGCGCCACATCATCCGCAGAGGTGAAGGTATAGCTGAGGCTGCTGCCAGCCGTTCCCTGAACGTTCAGCGTATAAGCGCCTTCATTGGCATCTGCACTGTTGATCACCACCTGCGCTTGTTTGGCCCCTGCGGTGGCCGGGTTGAACGTCACCGTAAAGGAGGCGCTGGCACCGGGTGAGAGCAAGGCAGGGACTGAACCTGAACTGACTGTAAAGTCAGCCGTATCCCCTGTCAGAGCTCCCACGGAAATGCCGGCAAGCACGCTTCCGCCCGTATTCTGAAGCGTGAACGTCCGGGTCAGACCGGCCCCCACAGGCAGGCTGCCGAAGTTCGAGCTTCCGCTGCCTTCACCCAAGGTTGTTCCCACGGGCTGCTGGACATCAATCTCGGCCGGTGTGCCCGCATAAGTCACAAGCACATGGCTGGCTTGGGAACCGGGAGAAAGCGCCATCACAGGCTTGTTCTTCAAGGCGCTGGAGTCGCTGGTGTCGACAGCTTCAGCCAGGGTGATGGGTGATGCGACGGTGCCATCTCCGACCTCGCCGCCGGTATTGACGCCCCAGCCGTAAACCTTGCCAGCGGAATCAAGAGCGCGGCTCTGGTTGATGCCCGCATTGATGGCGACAATAAACTTGCCGTTGAGCGCACTGGACGCGCCGGTGTCCGGAGCCACAGGCACACGATAGATCGTGTTCGGAGGCGAGTCTCCTGTCAGAACCCCGGTGCCGAGCTGGCCGGAGGAGTTTGAACCCCATCCGCAGACGATCCCGTCAGAGGTCAGGGCCATCGAGTGTGCATTGCCTGCGGCAATCGCCACCACCGTTTTTCCATTCAGCACGCCACCCGTGCTGACAAACACTGGACGTGTCTGGTTGATCGCACCGCTGGCTCCAAGCTGACCCGAAGTGCCCAGGCCCCATGAGACGGCCTGCCCTTCCAACGTCAACGCCAGACAGTGGCTGGTGCCAGCCGCGATGGCTGTGGCCACCCGGCCATTGAGCGCGCTCAGCGTGCTCATGTCCACACGAACCGCTGTCAGGCGCTGCGTGGCCGTGTCATCTCCAAGCTGGTTGTTATTGTTTGCCCCCCAGCCATACACCTGGCCATCTGCCGTGAGAGCGATGGAGAATCCAGACCCTGCCGCGACTGCCACAACCACCTTGCCAGACAGCACTCCCGTCATGTCCACCGCCACGGGCACCGGGCTCTCTGTCGTCGTGTTGTTGCCCAACTGGCCGTTACCGTTGAGCCCCCAGGCATAGACCTTGCCATCGGAGGTCAGCGCCAGGCTGTGGGCATTGCCGGCAGCCACCGCCACCACGGTCTTGCCGCTAAGCTGTCCCGTCGTATCCACAGCCACGGGCACCAGCCGGGTCGTCGTGGTGTTGTCCCCGAGACGGCCGTTCGTATTCAGACCCCAGCTGTAAACTTTGCCCTCAGTCGTCAGGGCCAGGGTATGGTTGGTCCCCACAGAAAGCTGGACGAGAGTCTTGTTGAGCAGAAGTCCGGTCTGGTCCGCCTGCACAGGGAATGACTGAGGCGTCACCGTGTTGCCCAGCCCCAGCCTGCCGTCGCTGTTGCCACCCCAGCCAACAAGGCCGGTGGCACGCCAGAGCAGAACCAGGTCATTGTTGCCCGGACCTCCATAGTACCATGCGATGAACTCATAGTTCACCCCGGCATGATTCAGGACCACCAGCTCCCCGTTCTCCAGGAAGCCAGAGCCATTGGTGTCCACAAAACCCGTTCCTGCCGTGAACACACCCGAGATGGGGCCGGTACCGGTATTGCCCACGACTGTCAGGTTGGTCCCCGCAGCCGGAGCAAAGTTGAGCGCCAGATTCAGCGTCAGTCCCGAAGCATTCAATCCAGCCACGGTCAGCGGTACATCCGTGGCCGTGTTGAAGCCGGCATTGAAGGAGGTGATGCCATTGCCTGTGAGATCAATGATAAAGGGATTTTCATCCGGATCCGAGCTCACCACATTCAGGGTGGCAGGACGCGGACCCGACACCGTCGGTGAAAAAGTGATGGCAAAGGTTGTCTGCCCGCCGCTGGGCACTCCGGCAGCCATGCCCGAGACATTCGCGGAATAGTCCCCCGGGTTTGCTCCGCCGATGCTGACGCTCAGGCCGGAGAGAGGACCTGCGCCTGTGTTTTTGACCGTGAACAGGCGTGTGTTGGCACCACCGCGCAGAGTGGGGCCGAAATCGAGAGGTGCTCCGCCGGAAACGAGGATGGTGCCTGCGGGCTGTTCCACCTGGATGTCCGGGTCTGCGGCCAGGAAAGACACGTCACTGCCATATGCCGTTCCATAAAGAGTTTTGACCACCATTCTGAAGTGATAGGTCTGGCCCGGGGTGACGGTGATCCCTGCGGAAGCCGCGAGAGCGGGTGCATCGCTGCTGGTGGTGGGGATAGCGCCGCCGGCCAGATCTGTCTCCGGCGTAGTGTTTCCATAGGCGGCGGAGGTCCCCCATTCGAAATAGTATTTCCCTTTGGCTCCCTGACGGTCAGCCGTGCCCTGCAGGGTGGCCGCGCCAGCAGCATAGCTGGCCCCCGTGGTTACGGCGAGAGGAGCGGGAGCAAACGCCATGTAGTGAAGTTCACGTCCGGCGGCCGCCGTGATGGCGCGGAAGAAGAACTTGCCATCAGCGCCCTGGAACATCGTGGAGATGCCTGCCCCAGGAATGCTGCCACCGTTGGAACTCAGTCCTGACTGGACAGTCATGGAGCTGTACAGGTCCGGCGTGTTGTTAGGCTCGCTGCTGTAAAGCACCGTCAGGGGATCTGTCAGGCCAGTGGTTTCATTGCCGACCACCACGTTGCCATTCACATCCTTGACCAGTTGCGTACCAGGCACCGTACCGTCCGTCACCCACCACTCGCGGCTGATGAACTGGTTGTCCGTCACCGGCTGCACGCCCACGCTGGTGCCGCCGCCCGTATCGGCGGTAAAGGCCACATACACAGACTCCGGAAGGGTGACCAGGTTGATGGGGGAGCTGCTGCCCCCCAGGCTGACATCCGCCACCACCGCAGGGGGCAATGTTCCATCCGTGCGATACATTTCGCTGGATGGATTGACACCGGAATCAGCCCGCAGGTAAAGCCACTGTCCGTCTGCCGAAACCGTCATGTTCGTGTTGGAGTCCATGCTGCCGTTGGTTCCCGGACGGATGTCCGCATACAAAACGGTCCCGGCATCGGTACCATCGCTCACCCACAGTTCACGGCTTGTGCCGGGCGCTGTTGTCCCGGTATCGGCGTCGAACCACAAACGTCCTTTGAAGGCGATCATGTTGCGCGGAGAGGAACTCTGCGGGGAAGACACCGCCGTCTCGCTGACGGTACGGATGTTCTTCAGCATCTTGGGTGTATTGTCCGCCGGGTCCACAAACCACAGCTCCTCACCGACAACGCCGTTGGTGGCGACAAAGAAAAGAACATCCTGGCCTGCCAGCGCGCCGGAGCCCATTCTGACACTGCAAAAACGTGAGGGGGTGGATGCGCCAGTGCCGCCACCAACGGTGTCTGTAAGATCAATACGGGTGAAGTCCGTCGCCCCCGCCTTCATGCGGTAGAGTTCCTTGCCGTTGCCATCATCCGCCGTCCAGTAGAGCCACTCGCCCTGGTGAGCCACCGGGTTGCCCGTGCCCGCCGTGAACACAAACAAGTTTTCAAATGTCGGATCTGTGGTGCCAGTGCGGATCTCGGAGGTGGTTGCACGCGTGGGTGCTGTGCTGCCGTTGTAAACATACAGCTCGCGCCGGGTGGCTGCGCCGGTGGTGAGGTCGGCATCGAAATAGAGCTTGTTGTCAAAGACGATCAGACGTGAGGGGCTCGTATTGGTGTTCGCACCGTCCAGGTTCGACACTAGCGACAATCCCGGTGCAGCCGCCGCCGGATCATAGACCCACAGTTCCCTGCCCGTGCCGGTTCCCGCCAGTGCGGCCGCCGTAGTTCCAGTATCAGCGCTAAAGTAAAGCTTGTTATTCCAAGCCGTCAGAAACTGAGGATCCGAACTGGTCGCCCCCAGACGCAGCGAGCTGTTGGAAATGTCCATCGTGCCGGCCTCGGTGCCGTCGCTCTTGTACAGCTCGCGGCCGTTCACGGGGGTGCTGGCCGTGAGGTACATGGTGTCTCCAATCCGGACAAAGCGGGCAGGGTCCGAATTGCCCGGGCCGTCTCCGTCGATCAACCGCGTCGTATTGGCCGAGGTACCATCCGTGATGTAAAGCTCGATGCCTGCATTGCTCCCCGCCGTGGTGCCATCCGTGGCGGCAAAAATTGCGCGAGTCGAATCGAAGGCCAGGATTTGCGGAAGATCCGTGGCCGCCCCGGCAGGATCAGAGCTGCCCGTGGTCGCAGCGATGTCTCTCACCAAAACGGCCGACGTGTAGGGACTGTCCGTGTAGTAAAGCTCGTTGTTCGTCGCCGTCGTGGTAGCCCGGAAATACACGCGGGTTCCCACGGCGGTGAAACGGGTGGGCGATGAATTTCCTGTGCCGCTCTGGATGTCTGCCACAAGCACGGTTCCCGGGTCAGTGCCGTCTGTTTTCCACAGCTCTCTGCCCCTGGCCTGAGGCGGATTAGGAGTGCCTGTGGTTCCGGTATCCGCACTGAACAGCACGGTATCGCCGATGGCAAAAAAGGCGGTAGGGGTGGAGGCGCTCGTGCCAGCGCGAATGTCCTTCAACCGGGCGGTGCCCCCGACCGTGCCGTCGCTTTTCCACAGTTCCTGATCCGTTCCCGTATTGGCTGCGGAAAAATACAGCACCTGCGGGTTGTTGGCCGTGCTCAGCGTATGGACAAACAGATTCTGCGGTGTGCCTGATCCCGTGCCTGAGAGAATGTCCAGAAACAAGGAAGTCCCGACGGCGGTGCCATCGCTGGAATAGAGCTCAATGTTCGTGCTGGCTGCACCTCCGGCCGCCTGGAAAAAGAGCTTCGCCGGGTTCACGCCCGATCCGTCCGGATCGAAAGCAACCAGAAAGCTTGGCGTGGAACCTTCAGTGCCGGTCTGGACATCCAAGGTTGTCACCGTGCCAGCCGTGAGAGCTGCACCGGTGACGGTATAACAATAAAGTTCGTTGCCGATGGGGCTCGCGGCGGCGGTGTCACTCGCCGTAAAGAACAGCTTGTCCGCACCCACCGCCGTGAGGTTGTTGATGTTTGGGTTGGCCACCGTGAAGGTGGTGATCACCTGGGGAGCGGTGGCAGGAACCGCCGGGTTCCAGCGGTATAACTCAAAGTTCTCCGAACCGCCGGTGGTGCTGGTCTGTGCACGGAAGTAAATCTGGCCACCAAGGACTGTGAGGAAAGTCGGGCTGCTGCTGCCACCGGAGGCTGTGTTGATGTCGGACCTGCGTTTGAGAGCATCGTTTACCCCCGTGCCAAAACGCCAGTCGCGCAAAGCCGGATCGAACTCATACAGCTCACGGCCCAGGTTATCCCCAGAGTCAGCCGAAAAATAGACCTTGCTGCCAACCACGACGATGTACTGAGGATCCAGGGCACCCGTGCCCGCACGCAGCGAATCGAGCGCGCGGGTTCCCCCTGCAGTCCCGTCCGTGAT
>DASWXG010000602.1:0-10279 GCA_036405615.1 Prosthecobacter sp.
GGGGGGGGGACTCGCGTGGGCCAAAAAAGAGAATGGAAAATGCGGCAGTGTCACCTATTTCCGGCCTGGGTCTGGCAGCAGCATTGCGAGGACGATCATGGGCAGGAGGAGAAGAATGAAAGGCAGCATCCCGAACCACATTGCCCCAAACTTGGCCAGTTCTTTAGGATGCTTCAAATACCACATGGGTCGCCATTCCCATCGCGGCAGTTCTGCCCAAATCTTCTCTCTTTCGGCCCGTTCTTCTTCAGTGAGAGGCCCCGCTTTCTCCGACATTTTTTTCTTCGCGAGATAGTCGCGAAGCAAGAGCACGGTCATGGCACTCCATATCATCAAGAGTCCTGCTGCGATTGATGTTAGAATGTCCGCCATCTTTCCGAAAATGTCAGGGATCGCGGTGGCATAACAGATGTGTTTCAAAGGGGCAGGCGGGAGTGCCTGCCTCACTTGACTTTACTCCTCGATGCGGGCTTTCCATTCGTCGGAGTTGCCTTTCAGTTCGGGGGCGTACATGCCCTCCACTTTGGTGGGCAGGGCGCTGAAGCGGCCGGGGATTTCGGCCTTCACACGATACCGGAGGTTGTGGGTGCCTTTGGGCAGGCTCTCTGCAAAGAAGGCGACCTTTTCATCGCGGAATTCCTGGTAGGCGGCGAGGCCGTCGTAACTCCAGCCGCTGCGTACTTCCACGGGCTCAAAACCGGCGGGTTTCAGGTCTTCGATGAGCACGTACTCATAGTCGTTTTTGCTGTCCACGGACAGTTCCACTTCGATGAGGTCGCCGCTCTTCACGGGGGTGTCGCTGGCGATCTCTTCGCGGCGGTATTTGAGGCCCTGCTGGGTCACCACCTGCCCGCGTGAGCCCGCCACCTGCTGGCCGTTCTTTTCCTCGATGAGCTTGTAGAACTTGCGCCGGGCCTTCACTTCCAGGCCTGCGGCGGGGATCATGTCCTCCTTGGAAAACACGGTCAGGTAGGCATTCGCATAGAGCGGAGATTCACCCAGCTTGCGCAGTTCCACGGTGTGCTCGCCGGTGGTCAGTTCATCCCCCTCAAGCTCCAGGGTGCCGTCGAAGGTGAACAGGGTTTCCGGGGTAATCTCCACCTTCTTCACAGACTTGCCGTCCACCAGGACTTCCACGGTTTGTTTCGGTTTTGATTCACCGCTGGCCTTGGCATAGACGGCCAGGGCCTCGATGACGGCGGCGGTGTCCTTGGTGCTGTTCCAGTAGGTGCCGTTGCGGCGGTTGTTGAGGATGTATTTGGCGATGCGGGAGGCCGTGGTGCCTTTGGGGTCGGCCTTGGTCAGCAGGCGCAGGAAAGCGGCCTGGGTCTCGATCTGGTCTTCATACCAGTACCACCACCAGCCGCCCTGCGGGAGGTCCAGCCAGGCAGTCTGGTTTTCCTCATCTTCCTTCAAGAACTGCTTCAGGTTCCGCAGGCACATGTCGCGGCGCTCGTTCTCCTCCACAGCATCGCAGGCCAGGCCGAGCAGGGCCAGGTTGTAGCGGGAGAGGGAGTTGCGTTTTTCATACAGTTGGTTACGCATGGCCTTGTCCCCGGCTTTGTATTCCACCAGCACGCTGTGGATGAGGGCGTCCAGGTTGTCCGGTGCGGGCTTGTGGTTCTTGTGCTCCTTCGGCAGGTTCAGGCGGCGGAGTTCCGCCTTCTCGCACTCGGTGAGCCAGGTGACGCCGTTGCGAATGAGGCCGTCGTTGACGTCCTGTCCGGCGTGTTCGGCGGCCTTCAGACCATGCAGCACCACGGCGGTAATGTGCGGGGAGGAGCGCTGGCCGCCGGGGAACCAGCCCCAGCCGCCGTCGCCGTTGCGCATGGCTTCCAGGCGGGCGAGCCCGGTCTTGACCATTTTCTTCACTTCGTCTTCGTCGAAGACCGGGTTGTGGTGCCTGCCGCCTTTTTCACCGCCGCGCTTCCAGCGCTGGGCGCGGTCTTCAGGCTTGCCGATCTCCTGGGCGTTCAGGTTGACGGTCTTGTCCTTCACCTGCTTCAGGTCCACGCCGAGATCCTTCAAGATGCCGAGGGTGATGACGGTGGGGACAAAGCGGTTCAAGGTCTGCTCCGTGCAGCCGTAAGGGTAGTCCACGAGGTAAGGCAGCGCATCCACCAGGGCCATGGCGAGGGTGGGGGAGTAGCGCACCTCCAGGCGGGACTGTTCGGGCTTGCGCTCGGCGGGGACTTTGAGGGTGATCTTGCCGGAGGCTTCATTGGCACGCAGGGCGAGGCTCCAGGAATCGGTCTTCAGCACGCCGTGGATGTAGACGGGGAAGGTCATCTCCATGGCGTCGCTGTCCTTTTGCGCGAGGGCTTTGACGCGGATCTTTGCCTGGCCTTCGCCGGTGGCTTTCACGCGCCAATCAAAGCGGTGCTCGCCATGGGCGGCGATGGTGTGCGCAGGCAGACTGCCGCCTCCTTCATTCAGAAATTCCAGCACACCGCCTTCCAGTTCCAAGAGGGGACGGACGTTTTGCTCGACATCCATTTCATTGTGGACGTTGGCGGAGATGACGACTTCGTCCTTCTCTACAAAGAAGCGCGGGGCCTGCAGGCGGACCATGAGGTTCTTGCGGGTGATGACCTCCACGCCCGCCTCACCCACCTGGGTATTGGGGCCCATGACCCAGGAGCGCAGCTTCCAGGTGGTGAGGTTGTCCGGCAGGTTAAAGCTGAACTCACCCTGGCCCTGGGCATCCGTGGTGAAGTCGGCGATCCACACCGCGCTGTCGGCGAGGTTGCTGCGGATCATCGGCTGCGGGCCTTCCTCTTGATCAGGTTCAGACGGGGCGACGCCCAGGGCTTCGCCCTTGGATTTGGCCATCTCCATGGGGACGGCGGCGACTGCGGCTGGGGCTGCCATCGGTGCGGGAGGCGGCGGTGGGGCACCACCTGTGGCGCTCATATCCATCATGGCCATGGACCGGCCCGCCAGACCGCCCGGCGCAGCGTAGTTGCTGTGGCGCGTTCTCATTCCGCCATTAACGGAAAAGGCATCCACATTGCCCTCATCTGCCACGGAGTGGCCGAAGATGCCCAGCGGCTGCATGTAGTCTTCGCCCGCTTTGATGAGGCCGGTTTCCAGCTCGCGCAGGGTGTCCTGCACCTGCGGGTAGTGGCTGCGTTTCCAGCCCCAGAAGAAGGGGCGGATGTCTTCCTGGTTGCTGCCGCCGCTGATGTATTCCAGAGACTTGTCGTAGGCCGTCAGCACCACCTTGCCGGTGAAAGGTTTGCCGTCCTGGTCCTTCACCTGGACTTTGACCTTGGAACCTTGGCCGGGCAGGTAGGTCTTGCTGTCCGGGGTCAGTTCCACGGTGGCGATGCGCTTCTTCGGCGGGACGATGATCTGGCGGGTGATCTGGTGCACACGCGCCTGGCTGACGGTGTAGGCCTCGACAAAGATGTTCGGCTGGTCCGCCTCGCTGAGCTTAAACTTGTAGGTGGTGCTTTTGCCGTCCAGTTTCAGCCACACGGGGTCCGGGTAGATGCTGTTCTGCGTGCGCAGGAAAAGGGCCACGGTGCTGCCGCTGAGGTTGGTGTTGAGGGTCAGCTCCACTTCCTCGCCCGGGGCATATTCCTCCTTTTGGGTGATGAGCTCCAGGTCATCAAAGCGGAAGCCTTTGCCGTCATCAAAACCCTCTCCGCGCACGGTGAGAAAGCTGATGCCCTCCACCTCATGCCCGGCGGCGTCCTTGAGCTTCACCGATATGCGGTATTGGCCGCTGCGGGCAAAGGTGAGCCGCTCCGCGGCACGGTGGCCGTTGTTCTCATCCAGCTTCACCGCCGCCGTGGCCACCGATTCCTCGGCGGGTTTGCCCTGGCCGTCATAGGTGATGCGGTAGAGATTCAGCGTGCCTTCGGCCTTCACTTCCTTGCCATCCAGCGTGCGGGCATGGACGGTGATCTGGCCGCTCTCACCGGCTTGGTAGTAGCCGCGGTCTGCGGACACATAGACCTCATAAGGACGGCGGGCGGCGAGCACGCTGCCTTTGCCAAAGATGGTGCGTCGGGACTGGTCTGTCACTTCGGCCTCCACCTCATATTTGTGGTCCTGGTCGCCGTGCAGTTCCTTGGCCAGTGCGGTGTCGATCTTGACCGTGAAGGTGCCGTCGGCATTCAGCGGAGCTTCACCTTCAGCCACCAGTTCAGGCGGGTCTGAATGCGGGCGGATCCAGGGATAACGGGGGATGCAGAAGCACCACCGGTCTGCGCCGGGATACCACGCATAATAACTGGCGCGCCAGCCGTAGCCGGGGCCGAAAAGCCAGTCCCAGGGGCCAAAGGGGAACCAGCGGTCATTGTGGACGCTGCGCTGCACTTTGTATTTCACTTTGCCCAGCTTGACCGGGCCGCCGAAATAGTAGTCCGCCTTGACCTTGATCTCGAAGCTGTCGCCCAGCGAAACGGGGGCGTCGGGGGCTTTCACCTGCACTTCAAACTCAGGCTTCTTGTACTCCTCCACGCGGAACTGGTGGCCGCCCAGATGCTCGTCGCTCAGCAGCGCGCGCTTCCAGGTCATCTCAAAGCTGTACTGCCCAAGGGTGGCATCGTCTCCCAGCTCCAGCACGCCATCAACGGCACCGGAGTCGTCCGCCTTGTAGGTCTTTTTGGAGATCTCCCCGCCGCGCGGGTCATGGATGATGACCTCAATCTGCGCCTTCGCATAACGGTTGGTGTTGACCTTGGGATCATACCCCACCTGCCGGGCCCAGGCCTTCCACTTCACTTCCTGCCCAGGGCGGTAAACGGGCCTGTCGGTGATGGTGTAAAGGCGGGTCTCTTCATTGAAGCGGTCGCGGCCTTCACCGTAGTACAGATGCTGGAAGCCGAAGTGGGCCTGCTTGCCGTCCGGTGATTTTGCCTGGATGAGCCACTGGAATTCATTGACGTCATTGCCGGAGGCCTTGACCTGGCCCTTGTCATCCGTGACGGCCTGGAAATTCTTGAAGGTGTAAGCCATGACGGAGCGGTTCTGGCGGCGGCGCTCGGTCCACTCATATTTGTAGCCGAAGAACTTCACGGTGGCACCTGCCACAGGAGCCCCGGTGCGGGCATCGGCGACGAAGTAGTGTCCGGCACCGGCCTGGCGTGTCTGGACAATGACGATGTCCTCCAGCCACAGAAGGGCGCGGGTCTTGTGCCCGCCTTCAAAGGTGCCTTCCACCAGCCAGGCTCCGCCTTCCTTCAGCGGGGTGGGGAGGTCGATGTTACGATCCCAATGGTTAGGCCGCGGTGTCAGGTCCTGATCCCACGCGGTGGGTTTGCCGGTCAGATACTTGGCGCTGTTTTCCTCCAGCAACTGATGCCCCATGCTGCCCACATTGGCCTTCCCCCAATCCAAGTTTTGGGGGGAGCTGCGCAGGTAGGCCTCGGCATCGGCCAGCAGTTTTTCCACATCCACCTTGCGTGCGCTGAGGCTGATCTTGGTGGCATTGCGGAAGGTGAGGGAGAGCTTTGCCTCCGAACCTGCGGCCTGGGAGGGCAGGGGATTGAAGCTGCCCATGGGGTCCACGATCTGGCTGATCTGGTTCTGCAGGCTCTTTTTCAGGTCGCCGTTGGGCTGGATCTCCAGGGCTTTTTTGAGGGCTTCAACAGCGCGGGAATACTGGCGGCGGTCGCTGAGTTCCTGGGCGATTTCCGACCAAGCGTTGGAGCGTGTGGCGGCGGAGATGCCGGAGTCCTCGGCGGCCATTTGCTCGAAGAGCTTGAGGAAGTTCCACCCGGCGGGAAGGGTCAGCCTCTTGATGCCGGTGGCCAGCCGCACCACGGTTTCATCGTCGCTGAGGGTGTGCAGGGCGGAGATGCTGTTGCGGGCGGCGGTTTCGTTTTCATCATTGGCCGGGCGGAAGCCGTGGCCGGCCACGCTGCGCACAGAGAACCACAGCTTGGCCAGATGGGCCTTGGAGTTCAAGGCACGCTCCCGTGCAGCCGGGCCCTGTTTTCCCTGTTCTTCCAGGGCCCACAGCAGGCGTTCACCATCGCTGGTGGCGGCTTCCCAGGAAGCGGCGGTGTTAAAAAAGACCGGCTCGCCTTTTTCATTCACGGGGTAACCGCTGGCAGGGCTGTCCAGCCCGCTCTGTTCATCGTAGTCCGGCAGGGTGGAGAGGTCAGTAAGATGCTGGAGGGACCACGCCTGCAGCTGCCCATACCGGCCGCCCTGCTGCAGATAGGAAATGAACTGGCCGAGGATGTTGGCCTTCAGCATGGGGGGGCTGGTATCTGCCCCGGCATCGGCCCCTTTGGGCAGGGCCTGCCAGGCCGCCTGGTTGAGCTGCAGGGCGCGCACACGATCGCGAAGCTGGGTGTTCGCATAGCTGCCAGCGCCCCCCCCGCGATGCCACTGCGGATGGCCGCGTTCAAACTTGCCATCAATGACCATGCCGCCATGGATGAGCGTGCTGTAACTGGAGGCAGCCTGGGCCAGCAAGCCCGCGTGTTTGGGGTGGGCCTTCGCAGCAGCCTCGATCACCTCTTCCTGTTCAGGGTAGGCATTCAGGTTAAACAGGGCCTGAATGGTGGCACTGAGCATGTCTCCGGACACGGCGGCATCCGGGCCTGCCAAGGCCTTTTTGCCCAGGTCCGCAGCCTCGCGGTGGTTGCCCTGTTTGCTCAGCGCCCGGATCTTGTCCGTCACTTCCTCGGGTGTCTCGGCGGGGCTGGGGGTGGGCATGAGAAGGAAGACGAGGGGGAGCCAGAGAAAATGTTTCATACGGCGATGTGGGTTTTACCAGAGCGCATGACGGGAGACAAGCCATGCTCTTGGGGTGTTCAGATAAGAAAACTGAAAATACCGTCAGGTATCAGAAGTGAGCTGAATCGTGTTCAGCGGCGCGGCTGCGTGTGTAGCAGGGAAGGGGACCTCTTTACATTTACAACAGGCCATATGCGTCCATTGCAGGTGCGAAGATCCTGGATTCCAAAGACCAGACCGCTTTCTTCTTTTGGCGAAGGGCAACCGGCGCCGGTCGCTGAAGATCTGCGGTGCCGCCTTTGGATGCATGCTCTGACAGGTGAAAAACCATTATTTTGTCCTTCATCATTTTGTCATCCGCTCCGGGCCTTTCCCGAAGGAATGACAAAATAATGGGGGACAGAATGATGATGGCTTTGGGGGCTTTTGCAGAGGCTGCGATGCCCCAGCTGAGGGCAGGATGCCCTCACTCCCTGCGGCTTGTCCTCAACCATGGCCAACCATTGCAAACCATCGCCAACAACCGTCAACGCCTTCCTTAGCCCTGCCCAACAGTCTCCTGGCGATGATCGCGCACGGCGAAGTTTTCGGCGGCAGGGATCTGCCAGACGAGATACTTGGACAGCATCTTCATGAGGCTGCGGCTGTAGGCCGAGCGGGTGTAGCCGCCAGAGGCCATGCTGGCGATGTGAAAGGTGCTGTGCCTTTCCATGATGCTGGCAATGTTAAAGGGCGAGGGTTTCATGGCCAGGTTCTTGCCCGCGAGATGGATGCGGAAGATGCGTCCATCGTAGAAGTACTTCACCAGCTCCGTCCAGGCCTGGTGCCAGCCCACGATGCGGCGGCTGTACTTTTCCAGCGCGGCGTGCAGGGCAGCGGGCTGCTGGAGGATGGCGGCTCCGCGTGAGAACACACATTCATCCAGCTGGCTGGCCCCTTCCAGGGACATGAAGAGACCGGGAGAAAGCATGGGGTCCACAAAGCCGAAGGCATCCCCCAGCAGTACCCAGCCGGGGCCGTGGCCGCGCTGGGAAAGGAGCTGGTAGTTCGTATAGGTCATGACCGGGCTCACCCGCCGGGCCTGCCTGCCTTTCTCCGCCAAAATGGGTTCCTGGCGGATGGCGTTTTCCAGCCGTTCCTCAGCAGTGGCACCGAGCGTTTTGGCGTGCTCCTTACCCACCACGATGCCCACGGAAAGGCGGCCGGGCAGGGGGATGCGCCAGCTCCAGCCTGCGCGTAACACGGAAATGATGACCTGCCCGGGCTCCACCTCGTCGTGGTCAAAGTTCTCAAAGTGGGCAAAGTAGGCGATGTCGTCCCGCTCGCCCCGCGTGGCCGGGATGTTCATGGCGCGGGCAAAGGTGCGGGCGCGGCCGCTGGCATCCACCAGCAGCGGGCGGGCGTCCGGTGGCAGGCCGGCCTGGGCCAGGCTTTCCGGGCTGAGCCGCAGGGTGGGTTCGCCTTTCTCCTCGCCGGGAATCAACGAAGCGCGGGCATGGACAAAGCGCGCGCCCAGTTCCTCCGCCCGTTTTCGCAGCAGGTTGTCCAGCTCAGGCCGGGGGGTGTTGAAAGAGTACGGTGGCAGGTGCCCTTCGACATTCTTGAAGCTGAAATGGATGCGCGGTCCGTCATCCGTGACGAAAAACGACGCGCCGGGTTTGCGCACAGACATGGCGGCCACGCGATCTTCCACGCCCAGGCGGCGGAAAACCGGCACCACGCCGGGGATCAATGACTCGCCCACCAGCAGGCCGGGGCGTTTGTCGTCATCAAAAACCACACAGGGGATCTGGCGCTGGGCCAGAAGAGCGGCCAGGGTGCAGCCCGCAGGCCCGGCACCCACGATCACGACTTCAGGGGAACAACGGTCCTTCATCATCAGTCAGTCAGTCAATCAATCAGTCACTTAATCAATTCTGGCGGGCACAGTGGATGTCCGGCGGGCAGACATCAAGGCGAAGAGCGAGGGCTAGCCAAGGGCGGGGCGGTCTTTCCTCCTGGGGCCGGTTTAAAGAAAGGGGTTTTCCGCCGCCTCCTGGCCCAGCGTGGTGTCCGGCCCGTGGCCAGGGAAGACGCGGGTTTCAGGCGGCAGAGGCAGCAGTTTTTCCCGGATGCCGGTGATGAGCTGTCCGTGGGAGCCGCCGGGGAAATCCGTGCGGCCGATGCTGCCGCTGAAGATGACATCCCCGCTGAACAGCAGGGCCTGCTCTTCATTCCAGAAGCAGACGCTGTCCGGCGAATGGCCGGGCACATGAAACAGCCGCCAGGGGCAGCCCGCCACGGTGATCTCGCCCCGGTCTGCCAGGACGGTGGTGACTTCAAACGGCGGCACGGCAAAAGAACTGCCGGCCATGGCCCCGAAAAACTTCTCCAGGGTCAGGTTGCGATCAAAGGCGGACCAGGCGTAAACCGGGCAGCCGTGGGCGGCCTGCACCCGGGCGGCGTCCATCACATGGTCGAAGTGCTGGTGGGTCAGCAGCAGGGCATCCACCCGCACTCCCTGATCCGCAATCCAGTCCTGGACTCCCTCCGGAGCATCCACCAGAAGAGTGCCGCCCGAAAGGCTTAGGAGATGCGCATTGGTTCCGACGATGCCTCCCGTGTAGGATTCCAGTTTTAACATTACCTGCTGCCCTTGCGGGAAACCTGTGGACATTTCAAGACGTAAACGACAAAATCCGTGACGATTCTTCTTCTTGAAGACGTAACTAGAGTGCAAACCCCATGACTCGTAACCCCTTGTCCCTTGTGGCCGCCGGCTTGGCGACCATCTCCATGGCTTTTTCGCCAGCCCAAGCCGAGACCAATTTTGGTCAGGTGGCGATGCATGTGGCCTACATGCTGCAGAGCCAGCACTACTCCCACCGGGACTTCGATGACGAGGTCTCTGCGAAAGTGCTGCAGAACTACCTGAACCTGCTCGACTTCCGCCACGTGTTCTTCACCCAGGATGATGTGGACACCTTCAAGAGCAAGTATGACACCACGCTGGATGACCATGTGCTGATGCGCAACATCAGCCCCGCGCTGGAGATCTACGACATTTACAAGCAGCGCGTCAAAGAGCGCCTGGAGTTCACCAAGAAGACCCTGGAGGGCCACAAGTTCACCTTTGACTCCGGCCGCACCATCGAACTAAAGCGCGACAAGGCCCCGTATCCGAAAAACAAGGAGGAGCAGGACAAGCTCTGGCTGGACATCCTGGAGGACAACCTCCTGCAGGAAAAGCTGGCGGATGAAGCCAAGGCTGAAGACGAAAAGAAAAAGGCCGAGGAAAAAGCCAAGAAGGAAGCTGAAAAGAAAGCTGCCGCCCCGGCCACCGCAGACGCCGCCCCGAAACAGGCTGAACCTGCCAAAAAGGAAACCGCCGCTGCCCCGGCCAAGGAAGAAAAGCTCACCATCCAGCAGCGCGTGCTGAAGGACTATGACCGCCTTCTGGAAAGCATCGAGGAAAACGACCAGGAAGACATTGTGGACTTCTTCCTTTCCAGCCTCTCCGCCGCCTATGACCCGCACACGGAGTACATGAGCGTCAATGAGACGGACAATTTCAACATCCAGATGAAGCACAAGCTGGTGG
>DASWXG010000603.1:0-16247 GCA_036405615.1 Prosthecobacter sp.
ACGGCCTGAAGGACGTGGGCGAGACCGGCATCGACGGCGTCATCGTGCAGCTCTATCGCTCCACGCAGACGCCAGGTGTGGACGCGCCGTATCTCAGCACCACCACCGCTGGCGGCGGCGTGTATGGCTTCTCCAATGTCCCGGCGGGCAGCTATGTCATTTACCTGCCAGCTTCGAACTTTACCACGGGAGCGCTGCTGAGCGCGCCGCTGTCCAGCACTGTCACCGTGGCCACAGACAACCGGGTGGACAATGACGACAACGGCACGCAGGCCAGCAGCGGCCTGCCGGTGAGCAGCCCCGTCATCGTGGTGAGCACGGGTGAGACGGACAACACCGTGGACTTCGGTTTCGTGCCCACCAGCAGCCTGGGCAGCATCTCCGGCCATGTGCAGGAAGACCAGAACAATAACAACAGCGGGGATGCGCCGATCTCCGGCGTGACGGTGACGCTGAAGGACTTCAACGGCAACGACATCGCCACGACGACCACGGCTGGAGACGGCAGCTACAGCTTCAGCAGCGTGCCGCCTGGCAGCTATCAGGTGGTGGAGACAGATCCTTCCGGCTTCATTTCTGTGACGACGAACACGGTCACCCCAGTGGTGGTGACACCTGGCCTCGCCGTCACGGGCGTGGATTTTGTGGACGAACGCACTGCCACGATTGGCAACCTGGTGTGGAACGACGCCAACAACAACGGCCTGAAGGATGTCAGCGAGAGCGGCATCAATGGCATTGTAGTGGAGCTGCTGGATGGCAGCGGCAACCCCGTGGACAGCGACAGCGTGACCTTGGGCGTGCAGCCCACGACGAGCACCACGGCGGGCGGCGGGCTGTACAGTTTCTCCGGTGTGGCGCCAGGCACCTACCGCCTGCGCATTGCCTCGCCAAGCACGCTGTATCCGCTCTCTTCCACGACGACGAGCACGTCGGACGACCAGGTGGACAATGACGACAACGGCATCCAGACCACGCCTTCCGCAGCCACCTTGAGTCCGCACATCGAGCTAACCGGTGGTGAGGTGGACAACACGGTGGACTTCGGCTTCACCGCCCTTGTGGGCACGCTGAGAATCTCCGGCCAGGTGCGGGATGACTACGACCTGGACGGCAGCCTTTCCGACACCGACCAGCCCGTGGGCGGTGTGACGCTGCACCTGGTGGCGGACACAAATGGCAACGGTGTCTTTGATGCCGGCATCGACCAGATCGTGATGACGACAATCACCAACGGGCTGGGCCAATACCTCTTTGAGAACCTGCCAAACGGCAGCTACTTCGTCGTCGAAATAGATCCCGCCGGGGCCACCAGCACGGGCGACACCGAGGGCGTGAATGACAACGTCATCCCAGTGACGCTGGCGGGCAGCGACAGCACCGGCAATGACTTCCTGGATGCCGTGGACCCTTCCGGCTATGCCTATGATGTGACCACCGGCACCATTGTGGCAGGCGGCAGCATTTCGGTCAGCGGGCCTGGCGCGGTGACGATCCTGATGGACGGCAGCAGCGGCCAGTACAGCTTCATCGTCGACGGCACGGCGGGCAGCTACACCCTCACCTACTATCCGCCGCTGGGCTACATCATTGATCCCGCACGTCCGGTGGCGGGGCCGAGCTTCGACCCGACAGGCGGCGCGAACCCGACCGTGCTGGGCTCGGGTGAGAACACCTCCAGCCCAGGCACGCTGACGAACTTCAGCGCGGGAGGCAATCCCTACCACCTCACTTTCGTCCTCCAGTCTGGCGATCCGCTGGTCATCAACAACAACATCCCCCTGCGCCTGCAGGTGCCGCGCACCTGGAAGTACTGGAAGGACATCAACGGCCAGGGCCCGACACCCGGCTCCAATGGGGACAATGACTGCTACACGGACCTGGTGGAGTATGCGCTGAACCTCAACCCCGACAGCGGGGTGCAGACCACGCCGGCCTTCCGTGGCGTGCATAACACGGGCACCGGCAAATTTGACGTCTCCTTCAACCGCGTGGCTGGCGGGGTGAATGATGTGACCTACACGCTGATGGGCATCACCAGCCTGGCAAACTCGCCCGGTGGCTGGACGGCGCTGCCGCTTAGCCCGGTGGTGACCAGCAATGGCGACGGCACCGAAACCGTGACCTACGCCGATGTGGAAAGCGCCCTGCTCTTTGCCGGACTGCGGGAGGGCTTTGTGCGCCTGAAGCTGGATCTCGATGAGAATGGCGACACCGTCATCGACGCCACCGCCAGCACGCCGGTCTTCGCCTGGAACCGCCGCCACTTCGGCGCCGAGTGCGTCATGACGGGGCACCCGTATCTGAAGGACAAAAACTTCTGCGGTGTGGTGGACGGAGTCGTGGGCAGTGTGCTGAACGTGGCCACCAGCGCGGGCGGCAGCAGCATCGTGGCGCAGTTTACCCCGGGCAGGCAGTATTACGTGGAGGTCTTCTCCGGCGACCATGAGGGCCAGCGCCTCGACATTGACGAGGCCGCCAGCACGGCCACAAGCATCGCCCTGGATGCTGCGAGCATCCACAACACGCTGACGAGTTTCCCAGCCACGCTGGCGGGTGACAAGGTCATCATCCGCGAGCACTTCACGCTGAATGAACTGTTCCCCAGCACGCAGTTCATCGGCACCAACGACCCCTCCACCGCAGACCGCCTGCTGTTCTACGACCGCACCGCCGGAGCCTACAAAATCTTCTGGCTCTTCGCCAATTCCGGCAACCCCTACTGGACGATGACTGGCAGCATCCCCCTGCTCAGCAGTCAAAACAACCGCATCATCGATCCCGCAGAAGGCTGGTTCACCCATCCCAAGAATGCGGCGCAGGACGCGGTGTGGTATGGCATGGTGCGGGCGAATCCGTTTGCCTGCCCGTTGACTGCCGGCCCCAACTTCATCGGCACTGGTTACCCCATGGATCAAACTCCGGCCATGCGCGGCATGACCACCGCGGCAGGATTCAGCGGCAATCGTGACCCGCTGCATGCGGACCAGCTGCTCTTCTGGAAAGGGTACCTCAGCACGCAGGCCATGGCCTACTTCAATCACTTCCTGGTCAGCGCCGGGCCTTCGTTGCAGCACTGGGCTTCTTTGGAGAACGCCTTGCTGGCCAACGAGAACAACCTCCCGCTCTTCCTGAACACCGCCGGGTGCCTCTACAAGATGCGCAGCCCCCTTCCTGGTTACGTCATGCCGCTGCCATGGAACCCGTGATCCTCCGGCCCACCGACCACCTCCTTCCGACCTCTCACCTCTGACCGGCCTTTCGCCTCCTCATGCACTCCTTCGCCCACCGCACGTTTCTCCTTTGCGGCCTTCTCTTCTCTCTCAGCCTGCTGCCCTGCTCCGGCGACGGCCGCACCATCGACTGGGGAAATGCTGTCATGGACGTCCTGGTGGACAGCCATGGCAACGCCCTGGACAGCACCTACACCATTGAGCTGGGAACCTTCGGCAGCTTCACCCCCACGGGGCTGAACCAAGGCGACTGGATGGCGAACTGGAAGGTCTTTGATCGTGCGATCGCCGGGACGGATTGGATTCCTTCCATGCGCTATTTCAACTCCAGCGCCTCAGTGATGCCTGGAGGTGTCTCCAGCGAGGCCCCCCCACTGCCGTCCTTCACCTTTGCCCAGGGTGAGCAGGCCTACATGTTCGTCTATAACAGCCTTGCTTTTGACTATGTCAGCGAGTGGGCGCTCATCACCAACAGCTCCCTGGATGGCACTCTGGTGGACGACTGGCTGATGCCCGCCCCTGGCAGCAAAGAAGACTCCACCATCGAGTGGCGTGTCTCCAATGCCTCCGTGGTCATCCACGGCGGTCTGAACGATGAGCAAAGCTACGGCGTCTACACCGTCGACCCAGGCACCTTTGCCCTGCAGACCCACGTGGTGCCTGAGCCAGCGGGCATGGTGCTCGTCATGCTCGGGATCGCGTTCAGCTGGTTTCCGCGGCGGCGCAACACGAGGCGCGGTTGATGCCACGCCGCCCCCGCCGCCAGGGAGAGCCAAAGCTCCCCCGGCGGCGCTGGCCAGACGTCATTTTTCCAGGTCCATGCCTGCCTGTTCGCGGGCCTCATCACTGCCGTCACCGCCGCTTTTGAGGATCTTGTCGATGGTGTTCATGCGCTGCTCGCTGTCCCGGATTTCGTCCTCGCGTTCAGCATCCAGATTCTCCGTGACGCTTTCGGCGATGTTGAGTGGCTGCGGGTTTTCAGTCTGCCTTTGACGGATGCCCTCCTCGACCTGTTCTTTCGTCAAAGGGGTGGCCATGCTGGCCTCATGGGAAAACATGGCATTGGCCAGCAGCATCAGCTCAGAGGAGCTTGCGATGGCGATCTCCCGCTCTCCTGGCAGAGGCTGGCCGTTGATCCGCTGGCTCCACTTGGTCCAGCCAGACAGGTAGTCGTTCATCGCAGCACGTTCTTGAGGCGTGAGGTTGGCGTCGGCCTTGCCAGGACGGCCAAACCCATAGGCCTTGGCCAGCCGTTTGACGTTGATGCTGCTGCCTGTGCCGCCGCTGATGAGCTGGAACAGCTGCTCATAGCGCACCACCACCAGGTGGTACCAGGCTCCCACACCCTTCTCCGGGCTGATGTAGATGGAGGTCTTGTTGCCGCTGCCGTCATCCTCCGTGCGCCCGACATAGCCTGGCATCTGGCGCTGCCAGGTGGAGATGTTCAGCGCCCCGGGGTTGTTGGTGCGCAGGGCGCGCAGGGTGCCGGGATCACCCTGGATCCGGCGTTCCGGCCGGCTGCTGAAATGCCCGCCTGCCACCTCCGCCTTGAAGGCAAAGTTGTGCTGGGCACTGGGAAACAGGCCCGGATCACGGAAGGGCTCCTGCAACTGGCGGACAATCTGCGTGTCCCAGTAGGGCAGGCCCAGGCTGCGTCCCGTGGCCTCATCCACGATGCCGGTGACCGGCAGCCCTTTCTGCTGCTGGTGCTGCTTCACACGGGTTTCGGTTCCAGAGCCAAATTTTCCATCCACCTGCTGCCCGCTGAAGCCAAGCAGCAGTTGGAAGAAGGCGACACGGGACTGGTAGACAGGAGCAGCTTGTTTTTCGAAAACGAGGGGCATGGCAGTTCGATGGTGAGGGTTGGGGTGAGTGAGAATTTGAAGAAGTGAATCAGGCAAAAGGGGGCGGGCAGATGCCGTCGGCCGCGTTGCCGGCCTGGGCTTGCTGACGTCGGATCAGCGCCATCACTGTGCCCGGACCCATTGTGGTGTCGATGCCATTGGGGTCAAAGCCCCCGTTTTGCAGGGCCTGCTGGAGCTGCGTGACTTCGGCACCGACGGAGCCAAAGCGCAGACGGGCCAGGGTGGCGGCACTGGTCCCGGTGGCCACCAGCCTGGCCTCCCGGCCTGTCAGCAGGACATAGATGAACCTGTCACCCATGTGGGACTCGTTGTCGGCGCTGAGCCCGGCACGTTGACGGAAGGTGGCCCAGCTACCCTGATGGCCCCCGTTGGACGTCCAGTTGCCAGGCACCGTCATGCAGCCGGCCGAGGAAAATTTGGCGTCTGAATCTGAGAAGGCTGGGTGGATGTTGTCCGCAGGGTCATGCCGCTCATAGAAGTCCGTGGTCTCATAGGTGAGGTCTTCCTTGGTTCTCTGCACCACCACCTTGGGCTGCTGGATGAACGCGCCCCGCACCGCACGGTGCCTCCCCACAGTGTAAGAATAGCGGCCTGTCGGCAGCATGTTGCACAGCTGCCCGTTGGAGCTGTTCATCTGCCGGCGCATGTGACGCCGGTTCGGCACGGTGGAGGCACGAAACACACACAGCTGGGAGGTGGAGCGCTTCCAGACCCCGAGCACGCAGTGGAAATCAAAATGGTCCGGCTTGTCCTCCATCAGGCGCACCGAGTTGGCAAAGTCATTGGTCGTTCCCGGTGCCAGCTTGCAGCCGCGCAGGCCAAAGAGGACTTCGTCCTGGCCTCCGTCCACATTGAAGCGGTTGGCCTCGCAAAGGCTTTTCAGGTGCTGGGCCGTGAAATCAAAGGCCTGGGAGTCCAGTGCCTGGCCCAGGTGCCGGTAGTCTGCGGATTTGTCGTCAGCCGCCCATTGCGCGGCCACCTGCACCTCCTCCAGCGCCGCTTCGGCGGCCGGCTCAGAGGGGGGACGTTCCGGCAGCAAATCGGCGTCATCGTACCAGTCATTGTCGTTCGCGGGACCTTGGCGTTGCTCTAGGTTCTGGCTCATAGGGGTGGGTGGACAGGTGGAATGGGGAAGGGGGCTCTGATTCTGGCGGACGAGGAGGGGAGACCCGCTCTAAGGACCGAAACGGGCTTTCATCGTGGCGTCGATCTCCTGCAGTGAATGCACGCTGGCCGCATTGTTCTGCTTCGGCATCTGCACGTGCGGAGGATCTCTGAAGCTGGTCCATAACAGGCCGGGATTGAGCCCCAGACCGCGTGCCACGGCGGCCATCACATGGTATCCGTTCACGCCATTGACCTTCACCTTGGTGGACCACTCCGCCTTGCCGTTCACCAGCCAGAAAAAATCTGCCGCCAGCCCCCATTGATGCCAGGAGATGCCCGGCGGTGTGTTGGTCACATGGTCACCATGCTGCGGACCCACGGATTCGATGCAGTGGGCGAGAAAGCTGGCCCCCTTGTTCTTAAATTCCTGGATCTTGGCATTGATCTCCTGGGTGGAGCGTGACTGCCGCCAGTAGATGCCTTGTTTGAAAGGGTCCCTCAGGCCCTCATTGGGCACCATCGTCACCCCTTGGGCGGCGCATTGGCTGAGCATTTGCTGCAGCAGGGCTTGAAACTGCGGGTCCAGCAGAGTGAGGTCGGCGGCCATGGGAAAGAGGGGCGGATGCAACTGTATTTAGAGGAATCGTGGGGTGCAGTGAAAGGCATTTTTTTGAACCCATGGAAGAATGGTCGATATTTGTATGGATTTGATACTAGCAAATGTGGTTATGGTCTATTAAACGCCACCCGCCATGAAAGCCTCCCCTCTCATCCAGTTCCTTTCTTCCGTTGCAGTCGTCACCCTTCTTGCGGCCTGCCAGATCGCGCCTTCCACCCCAACAAAACCAGGGGCTCCCGGCCGTCCCTCCACAGCCAAGTCTGCGGATCCCGCCAAAACACTGGCTGGCCGCTGGCACAACAATCATGACGGGGCCACCAAGCAGTTTAGTCCTGCCCAGGGCACCTTGTTGAAGGGGGATCTCTTTGGCTTCTGGCCTGAAGGTGCTCATTACACCGTCAGCCATGTCGACTCTGCCAAACGCTCCCTCAAGCTGGCTGCCATCAGCATGGAGCCGCAGGAGGAGGGGAATGAGGACCACCATTTCACCGCCGAAGTCCAGTTTACCGCAGACGGCGCACACATGACCATGACCCGGCATCTTCCCAAAAACGCTCCGGACGAAGTCGTCACCTATTACCGCGTCCCTTAAGGGGTCTCAGGTGTCAATGAGGCTGAGCGCCAGGACTCCAAGCTCTTTTTGCCATGCGAGGGTCGGCCGCAGCACCCTGGAAAAGCAAATTGCAGCCGTCGAAAAGCTGCCGTAATCACCTCGACTTGAAACAAGCACCCGTAGCTCAGTGGACTAGAGCAGCGGATTTCTAATTGAAAATCAACGCTTTACGTAGCTTTGCATGGCTTTGCGCAGCTTTGCAATGGGTTGAAAAACAATGGTCTAAATGGGTTGGGGATTTGCAGGGCTTTTCACTGTTTTGCACCCATTTTAAGGCCGACCGTAGAACAAGACCGTAGAATACACGTTAAAAAATTAGCGTTTGCGACTGTTGGCTAAGAAGTTGCAAATTTGTTTGAAGCGCCATTATGCTTAAGCGGCGTCCAAATCGCGGTTCAGTTGCTGGTCGTACATTTCGTTGAAGGCGTCCTCCATATACACGAGTGCTTTTTTCTTGGCAGATTCAAGGCCTTCCGGCCACTGTTGCCATGAAGGACTGTTGCCAGTTTTAATGTGAAACAAGTCCACTTTCCAGCGTCCTTTTGACTGAGGGTGAAGGGTGACCTTGAACTCCCCCGCGATTGTTGTCAGGCTCTCTTTTCCAAGAGGCTGCCACTGTAGATCACTATACTGCCGGAGAAGGCGGCGGCGTTCGCGGACCAGCAGTGTAGCAATTACCAGCATTTCCCCAGAGACGCCGGTTTCGCCTGCCATCATTCTTTGGATGCCGCGCACGATGACTTTGGGAGATCTATGATCACCCAGTCTGTAAAGCCGTTTGGCAAGTTCCGTGGGGGCTTCATCCAATTCTTTCAAGGCTTCTTGAAAGAGGAACAGGCGGGCCTCTGCACTTTCACGTATTTCCGCCGCGGCATCTGCGATTGATTCATCCATAGTGACTGCATATATGCGTCATTTTGGTTATTAGCAAGCGCCAAAGTGGAATTATCGACAGTTTCTTCGACTCTTACTTTTGGAGTCTTGGGTGCTACCGCTTTAGATGCGCCTGCACTGCTTCTTCTGCCGAGGTGACCTTTGCGCTTGCCGGAAAGATCACATAGCTGCTTTCGCCCTCATCGTTCCTTTTGCGCCATGCAAAGGCTTTGCTGGAATCCGTACATCCCTTGAGATCAAAGCAGTCGACACTGCCCCGCCAAAGCGCTTCATCGGCTTTGTGATGAACAAACACCGTTGCCGCATATTCACATGTGCAGTGGAGCTTTGCTTCTATGGCAAGCTTGAGGGAATCCAGGTGTGCCGACAGCATGGTGAGTAATGGCAGAGGCGATGGTGCTTTTTCTGGCCTGCGCAATGGCATTTCATTCCAGCAAGTTGAAGGTTCGATTTTGAGAGAGGGTGAGGCTCTGGCCGTGGTGGGTGATGCTCTGATCGGCGAAGCGGTCCTTGATGGTGCCCAAGAGCGGTCTTGATTTTGAGGTGCTCGGCCAGCCTTTGCCAGCTGGTTTATAGCGTACTGCCACAATGCAGGTAATCCTTCGCCTTTGCTGTCATGATGCTTGTGCGTCATGATTTCACGCGCAAAACCTCCTGACCAACCGCCGAAGGAGCGGCCAGCGGTCAAGGAGGCTCCAAAGGAGGGAGCCCTTTAGGGACTGCCTTTGGATGCCTTGACGGCTGGCTGCCCGAGGCATCTAAGCAGCAAAGCGAGGAACGAGCGCAGCTGCGTTTTAGTGCCAGAAGGCCTAATGTCCCGCACGGAAGGATGTGCTGCGACAGCGATAGGCTTGGCGGTAGCGACAGCAGCATCGTCCTTTGGTGAACTGGCTGTGGTGGTTCACGCGGGCCGAAACGAAGAGAAGGCTGGCGTGATGCGGCTGGGGCTTGGCAGAGGGGGTTACGGGATACTTCCCGTTAGAATGGGTAGCTGCCCACGTGAGTAGCAGCGAGGGAAAGGCTTTTCCCTTCAAGCTCAGAGAGTGTAGCCAAGACGTTTCAAAGAATAAATTGTGGCCAGATAAAGAACAAACGTCACCGCAACACAAGTGAGCAGGCTAGGATAAAAAGCCCAGTGTTTTTTCTCCAGCAGCCATGGCATCAAGAGGAACATGGGAAGACTTGGAAGAACCAGCCAGAACACACCGCTGCTATGCGCTGAAATTTTCTCTAACGGCGCTTTTTCGTGATACATCCAGATCATTGCAAGTGTGCTGACCAGTGGAATTGACGCCATCAAACTACCCCAGAAGGAGTTGAGTTTACCCACTTCAGAAACAGCCACGATGATGGCTGATGTGATGAGAACTTTTGCGATGATCCAAAGCATGCGAACGGTTATAGGATAATTTAAAAATTGATTCTACCAGTTTGTTGGCTGCGGTTTGCCGCCAAAAACACTGCCAATTTCACGGGTGATGATGCGGGTGCGAAAGGCCCTGCCAGCCCTGCCACGCCATGAATCCGGCGAGTAGTACCAGCAGCAGACATGAGATGTAGGGTGCGCGGCGCATCCACTCGCCAAAGCCAGTGAAGCGGGTTCGCGCCTTTTGAATACTCCAGGCAGCGATCACGCCAACGACCACCATGGTGAGAGCCAGCCCGAAGCTGAATGCAGCGACCAGCCCGAAGCCAAGCGCTACGCGTTTGATTTGCAGGCAGACGAGCAGAACCGTGAAGGCGGCAGGGCATGGCATGAGCCCGCCAGTGATGCCAAAGAGAATGATCTGGGGTGTGGTGACGCTGCGACCTTCGAAACGGCGTTCAATATCCTGGGCGTGGGCGCGTTCATGCGCATCCTGGTAAACATTGTCTTCATCCTTGATGACTTCAGCAGCAGCGGCTTGTTGCTGCGTAGGTCCTGAAATGCTTTGCGGCTTTGAAAAACGCAAACGGTAGGTATGCGCGTGATCGTCATGCCCCATGGAGAGCGTAGCCACAAATTCATGCGGCTCGGGCACCACTGCAGTTGATTCCCAGAAGGTGGCTTTTGCCTCAAACTGAAAAAGCTGGCTTGAACCGTCAAGGCGTGCGGTCTCAAGGGTCATGCGCGTATGCTTTGGCATGGGCAGGATCTCTCCTGAAGCCCGGCAGGGATGAATGCGAAAACGCGAAGCGCCGTTATCATCAGCGATCTCGATCTTGAGCCAGCCATGACCGGTATCCAGCATAACGCTGGGCTTTGCAGAGCCCAAAAGGCGGGCAATGCGCTTTGGATCTATCAAGCCTTCAGGCACGGCAATATCATGGAGTGCAGGCGGCGGGGATGGCGCAGCCGGTTCATGGTGGTAGCGTTTGCCGTGCTCATCGGATTCTCGCAGTTCCCGGCGAGTCCTGGCATACATCCACAAGGCAAGACCAAAGATCATGGCAGCGGATGCCAAGTGAAAATAGGGCTCGGTATGCTCGGCGTTCCACTGCCCGCCATAGTAAAGGGCAAGGCCGGCAAGCAACCATATCAGCAGCGAATGAGAAATAGCAGCAGAAAGTCCAAGCAGCACAGCCTGCCAGACAGTGCCCCGGATGGCGATGATGAACGCCGCCATCATGGTTTTGGAATGACCGGGCTCAAGCCCGTGCAATGCGCCAAGCAAAACGGCAACCGGTATGTAAAGCCAGGCGTGGTGGCCTCCTTGCTGGATCAGCTGTGTAAGGTCAGTCATGGCGCAGGGGATTTTTTATGTTGAAGGAGCCGGGGACGGTCCCCGGCTCCAATTGCTTCTAGCGGTGCTATTCTGCGAGTTTGGCGTTAGCCACATTTTCCGGGTAAAGCTTCTTCAGCTCCACGAGCGTTGCTGCAACGCCGTCAAGGCCGGGTTTGGCATCATCCAGTTTGCGGCCTGCGCTTGCGCTGCGGATCGCGGCAAGGTGCCCAACCAGCGTATCAACCAGCGTTTGCGCGGCGGCCTGTTTGTCGCCGGACTGGGCAGGAAGGCCCTTGGCAAGTTTGGGGTAGGCGCGGGTGACCTCATCAAGGGCTTCGTATTTCTTTTCTGCGATGCCTTCAACCAGCTCCATTTGGTGCTGGTTGATCTCCGCCCAGATGCCGGCTGCGGTGTCAGGAACTTTGATGTTGTCACCGCTTTTGGTGTTGACGCTGTCATCCAGGTAGGACGGCTTGTTTGAGACTTCATCGGGCGTGGGGTCGTAGTTCAGGCGCAGCGTAATGGGTTTGGCATCTGTTGCTTCCTTCACCTGGATGGCGATGGTGTAGGGCGCACCGTCTGGCACTTTATCGGTCAAAAACTTCGCTCCCTGTTTTTCGGTGCTGAGTTTTTTGAGCGCGGTGCGCGGCCCGGCGGTGACGCTGAGTGTTTGCGTGCCGTTTGCGATTGGCTGGCGGTCTTTGTCCAGCAGGGTGATTTCTGCGCGGCCCTCCTTGTTGACGAGAACCTCAACATTTGGCGTGACGGTGGAATCAACGTAGATCACGCGTCCGCCGTTTGGGCCGATGGTGACGGCCTCATGGGCGGTGGCGAATGCGGTGAGGAGTGCAAGTGCGGCAACTAGCTTGGTTTTCATGGTATGTTTATCGGTTGGGGTTGGGTTAATGGGCGGCGGGAGCATTGCTCCTCACCGCAAATTCTGCGGCCCTGCGGCCAAAAAGGAAAAAGACCGCCGGCGTCAGCATCAGGTCCAGGAAGGTGCTGCTGATGAGGCCGCCAACGATGACGACCGCCACGGGATGAAGAATTTCTTTGCCGGGTGCCTGGGCTGCCAAAAGCAGCGGGATGAGCGCAATGCCGGCGCTAAGCGCCGTCATGAAGACAGGCACGAGCCGCTCCAGGGTTCCGCGCACGATCATCTGAGGCGTAAAGCCTTCGCCCTCATGCTTCATGAGGTGCAAATAGTGGCTGATCATCATGATGCCGTTACGTGCGGCAACGCCGCCAACGGCGATGAAGCCAACGATGGTTGCGATGCTGATATTATTGATCAGCAGCCATGTCAGTGCCAGCCCGCCCATGAGTGCGAGCGGAATGTTCAGCATCACCTGCAAGGCAAGGGAGAGGCTGCGAAAATACCCGTAAAGCAGGATGCCAACGGCAAGCAGCACCAATCCAAAATAGATCGAGATGCGTTTAGCAGCGGCCTGCTGGGCCTGGAACTCACCTTCAAAGCGCAGGAAGTAGCCTTCGGGCAGTTTGACCTTTTCCCTGACCGCGTTTTCCCACTGGCTGACCAGTGACTCAAGGTTGCGCACTGAGGTATTGGCCCCGATTACGATACGGCGCTGGGTGTTTTCGCGGTTGATGACGTTGGGGCCTTTGCCTTCGCGGATGTCAGCAACAAGGCGAAGCGGAATGCGCTGGCCTTTGTCAGTTTCAATCAGAAGGTCACCGAGTTTTTCTGGCGAGTCGCGCCAGTTTTCAGGAAGGCGCATCACAAGGTCCACCGTGCGCTGGCCTTCGCGCAGTTCTGACATGGTCTGCCCGCCGATGAGGGCAGAAACTTGGTCATTGAGTGTGCCGGGCTGAACGCCGTAGGCGACAGCACGCTCGCGGTTTACCTCGATCTTGATCTGGGGAATGGGCACCTGCGCCTCTAAAATAACATCGGTCAGGCCGGGAACGGTTTTGGCAATGTCCCGAACTTGCGCTCCCTTTTCGCGCAGGACGGCAAGGTCCGGCCCGAAGATCTTGACCGCGATCTTTGCGGAAACACCGCTTAGCATGTGGCTGAGGCGGTGGCCGATGGGCTGGCCGACATTGAGGAAGGTTCCGGGAATGGCTTTCAGGCGGTCGCGTATTTCAGCGAATACAACTTCGCGGGGCCTGCCGCCTTCATGGAACTCAACATCAAATTCATTCACGCTGACGGGCATGACATGGTCGTCTTTTTCTGCGCGGCCTGCGCGGCGTCCCACACTTTTGACTTCAGGTATGCTTTGCAGCAGACGAACGCCCACATCCCCGATCTGGTTGGACTGCGCCAGCGAGGTTCCGGGAGCGCTTGCCAGTGAAATGGTTGCGCTGCCTTCATTGAAAGCGGGCAGGAATTCTTTGCCCATCAAGGGGTAAAGCATGAGGGCTGCGATCAGCAGCATGCCTGCTACTGCGATCACCAGCATGGGAGCATTGAGGGCAGCTTTCAGGAAGCTGTGCTCCACAGTCCATTTCATGATGCGCACCAGAAAGCTGTCTGCGTGCGCTTTACTTTTCGAGCTGGGTTTAAGCAGCAGCGAACACAGTACCGGAATGATGGTGAGGCTAACGACAAAGGACGCTGCCATGCTGGTGATGGTGGCAATCGCAATCGGAGTGAACAGCCTGCCTTCAAGACCTTCCAGGCCAAGCAGCGGCAGGAACACCAGGATGATAAGGATAGTAGCGTAAAGAATGGAATTGCGCACCTCGCCGGAAGCTGAGGCGATCACTTCCATTTTTGGCTTTGGCGAATCGAGGGCGGCGTTCTCTTTGAGCCTGCGATGGACGTTCTCAACATCCACAATGGCGTCATCCACCACCATGCCAATGGCAACGGCAAGGCCGCCAAGGGTCATGGAATTCACGCTAACACCAAAAAACTTGAAGGTAAGAATGGTGACCGCAAAGGATAACGGCATGGCCATCAATGTGATGGCGGTAGTGCGCAAGCTGAGCAGGAAGATGAACAAAATAATGGTCACCATGATGGCACCGTCACGGATGGCCTCTTTGAGATTGCCAATGGCATGTTCGATGAAATCACCCTGGCGGAACATGATCTCAACGCTAACGCCTTCTGGCAGTGTGGGGCGAAACTCATCAAGCGCGGCCTCGATCTGGCGGGACAATTTCAAAGTGTCAAAGCCGGGTGATTTATCGATGCTGAGGATTACGCCCATGGTGCCGTTCACGCTGGCATCACCGCGCATGGTCTGCACGGCGTGACGAACTTCGGCCACGTCACTGATGAGGATTGGGCGGCTGCCCACGGTTTTAACTACAGTGCGCCCAAGATCAGCTAGACTTGTGGTCATGCCGAGATTGCGCACCATGATCTCACGCGGGCCTGCTTGCAGGTAACCGCTGGTGGCGTTGCCAGCGGCTTTGGCGACCGCTGCTTCAACTTCGGCAAAGGTGATATTAAAAGCTGCGAGCCGGTTGGGATTTGGCTGCACCTGGATCTGTTTCACCCCGCCGCCAATGGTCAGCACTTCAGCAATGCCGCTGATGCTTTGCAAACGGCGGCGCAGTGTCCAGTCTGCGAGCGTGCGCAAATCCATCGGCGCAATATAGCCTGCCTCACCGGGCTTTTTCTCTGAGCGCAAACCAACCAGCAGGATCTCGCCCATCAGGGATGAAACCGGCGTCATGCCGGGCGTGGTATCTTTTGGCAGTGATGACAGCACGCTTTGCATGCGTTCCTGCACAAGCTGGCGGGCGCGGTAGATGTCGGTGCCCCAGGCAAACTCGGCAAAGATGAGGGACAAGCCGACATCAGAATTTGAGCGCAGGCGGTCAAGGCCGCCCACACCCTGGATGGCGGCTTCCAGCGGCTGGGTCACCAGCGTTTCCACCTCTTCCGGCGCAAGGCCGGGGGCCTCGGTCAGAATGGTAACGGTGGGTTTTGTCATGTCGGGCAAAACTTCCACAGGGAGCTGCGAAAGTGTCTGCCAGCCAAATAGCAGGAGCAGCAGCGCTGCCATCAATACCAGCGGGCGGTGCTCCAGTGAGAAGCGGATGAGGCGGGTGAGCATACTGGTTTAGGCAGCTGCGGTTTTGCGGCCGCGAATGAGGGTGATGATGAGTAGGAGAAAAAGCATTGCGCTGGTTGCGGCAAAGAAGGTGGTGAGCTGGTTCCAGCCGGAGCCGGAGGCACCCGCTGGTCCGCCGCCTGATTTTTTGGCGAGATCGTCTTTGCCAAGCTCGCTGCCGTCTTCGCCGTGCGGATGGCCATGGGCTGCGTCCAGCGCCTCTTTGAGGCTGACGCTGCCTTTACCGGCAAAGCCGAGCGCATAAGCTCCTGCCACTACGACCTCGTCGCCGGGGAGAAGGCCTTCAAGCACTTCAACGAACTGGTCATTTTGAGCGCCCAGCACCACGGGGGTTTTCACAAAGGCGTTTTTCAGTTCGTAGTCTTTGATATAGACAAAGCGTTCTGCCACATCGCCCTGCACGGCGGCGCGGGGAATGGACATGACGCCTTCACGGCGGCTGACCACGATGTTAAATTCCGCCTTCATGCCGGGGCGCAGCAGAAGGTTTGGATTCTCTACATGGAAGGCTGCTTCAATGGTGCCGGTCTGATTGTCGGCAAGAGCGGCTATGTGGGCGAGCTTGGCTTCAAAGACCTTGCCGGGAAGTGAGGGGATGCTGATATGCGAGGTCTGGCCGCGCGTTAGTTTTCCTGCCAGATGCTGCGGCACCTGGGCTGCGGCTTCGATGGTAGCCAAGTCAATAATCTCAACCAGAGCATCATCCGGTGAAACCGGCTGGCCTTGCACGATGCTGACCTTGGAGATCATGCCGCTGATGGGGGCTTCGAGCTTGATCACCGGCGGCGGGTCGCCGGGCTGGCGGCTTTCGATGGCGGCGACTTCATCGCCTTTTTTCACATCCTCATTGGGCTTGGCTGCAACCGAGACAGCGCGTCCTGGTATGCGGCTGCTGACCACGGCACTTTTGCCGGGCAGGACCTCAAGTTCACCGAGGGAAAAAACGGTGTCTTCAAATGTGGTTTCCTGGGCTTCGGAGAAGCCAAGTTGGAGGTTGGCCACAGCGGCTGCATCAAGGATGATGAGATTGTCAGCGCGGCCCGGCTCAGCGGCGTGGGTGTTAAGCGCTGGCAGCAGGGCAAGCAGGATAAGGGAAAGTGGTGTTTTCATGGACGAAAAAGGGAGGTTTTTAAAAAGTGGTGCCAGTGGCCGCCTC
>DASWXG010000604.1:0-5704 GCA_036405615.1 Prosthecobacter sp.
AAAGGCCTATCAGGCTGCAAAGCAGATGACGCATAATCAAAGCGGGTCGGAGGGGGAAACGCTTAAGCTCTACGAACAAATTGGGCAGAATCCAGCAATTCCGGCTCTTTTTCCCAGGCGATACCCTGCCTGGCACCTTCTTTCCGGACAAAAAATGCTCCATCAGGGGCCTGACAGGTGGCAACGGACAAACGCGCGGCAGGATTGTTTATGCCTAAGCATAACCAATGATGTGCCAATATCTTTTCTTTGGAGAACGGCCGTCCGCCAAGCGGAATGCGAACTTTCACAAAGCTCACATTTCCCTGTAACTTCCCCACCGCTTCCCGGTATTGGCCTAGGACACGCTCCTCCGCCACAGCTCCCATGAACGAAAGCCTTGAACTCCTGGCCCCTTACCGGGTCATTCCCACCCTGGTCATTGATGATGCAAGGGTGGCCAAGCCTCTCGGCGATGCGTTGGTGGCAGGCGGGCTGCCTGTGGCCGAGGTGACCCTGCGCACGCCGGAATCTCTCAGCGCCCTCGAAAGGCTGATTGACCGCCGGGACCTGATCGTGGGTGCAGGTACGGTGACCACCCTGGCCCAGTTCGATGCCGCATGGCGGCTGGGCGCACGCTTCATCGTCACGCCCGGTTTTGATGAAAACATCCTGCGCCATGGCCGCCGGCGGGATTTGCTGGTGATCCCGGGGGCGGTGACGCCGACCGAGATCATGCAGGCACAAAACATGGGGGTGGACCTGGTGAAGTTTTTTCCCAGCGAAGCCTTTGGCGGGGTGCGCACTCTCGAAGCTCTCTCCGGCCCGTTTCCCAACATGAAGTTTCTGCCCACAGGGGGTATCAGCCCGGCCAATCTGGCCTCCTACCTGGGGCACCCTTCGGTTTTCGCCTGCTCCGGCACCTGGATCACCCCGCGCGAATGGCTGCATGAAGGTGCCTGGGAAAAAGTGCGGGACGCCTGCCGGGAGTCCCTCCAGATCTCCCGGACCAAGGCTTGACCCGGCAAAAAGCCGTGCAGCCATGCCTTTTCGTCACAGGAATACGGGTCTCCGTCCCGCAGCCGGGGCAGGATTGAAGGTTCGCAGTTGAGTGCTGACGAAACATCGCCAGAATCGGCGTATGGAGTCGTCTGCGCTTTCATTTGCGCAATCCAACCCACCTCTCCTCCTCATCCGCCCCATGTCACGCCGCACGCTTGCAGAGTCCTACGAAAAAGTTTCCACGCATATTTTTCCAAACTCCGGTGCAGCAGCCAAAGCCCTGGCTGCAGAAGTCAAAGCCCTGATCCAAGAGCGGGCCAAGCAGGGCAAAAACGTGGTGCTGGGCATGGCCACAGGTTCCACCCCGGTCCCTTTCTACCGGGAACTCATCCGCCTGCACAAGGAAGAGGGCCTCAGCTTCAAGAACGTCATCACGTTCAACCTGGACGAATACTACGGCCTCAGCGGCGACCACCCGGAAAGCTACGCCTGCTTCATGCGGGAGCAGATTTTCGACCATATCGACATCCCGAAAGCCAACATCAACATCCCCAGCGGCCTTGTTCCCGGGGACCAGGTTTTCGCTCACTGCCGTGAGTATGAAGAGAAGATCGATGCCGCCGGAGGAATCGACTTCCAGATCCTCGGCATCGGCCGGACAGGTCACATCGGTTTTAACGAACCCGGCTCCAGCCGCGACTCCCTGACACGCCGCATCACCCTGGACCGCGTGACCCGCCAGGACGCCGCCGCAGACTTCCGCGGGGAAGAAAATGTGCCGCACTTTGCCATCACCATGGGGGTGGGCACCATCCTGCGCGGCAAGAAACTCGTGCTGATGGCCTGGGGTGAAAACAAGGCCGAGATGGTGGCCAAGGCCGTCGAAGGCGAGGTGACCGAGGCCATCTCCGCCTCCTTCCTGCAGGATCATCCGGATGCACGTTTCTTCATTGATTCCGGTGCCTCCCGCGAACTGACGCGCGTGAAGCTGCCGTGGCTGGTGGGCCCGGTCTCCTGGACGCCACGCGAGACCCGCCGTGCAGTCTGCTGGCAGGTCTTCAAAACCAGCCGCCCAGTGCTGAAACTCACGGATGAGCACTACAATGAGCACGGTCTCAGCGACCTTCTTTCCGAGCAGGGCCCGGCCTATCAGCTCAACATCCGCATCTTCAACCAGCTCCAGCACACCATCACCGGCTGGCCCGGCGGCAAGCCGAACGAAGACGACACTTACCGCCCGGAACGCGCCACCCCGTATCCCAAGCGTGTGCTGGTTTTCAGCCCGGAACCCCAGGACGCCATCGTCGCCATGGGCAGCACCATCGAGCGCCTGGTGGAGCAGGGACATGACGTGCGTGTGGTGGCCCTGACCAGCGGCAGCCTGCGGGTGGCCGACAGCGAGGCCGACAAATTTGCCGAGACCCTTCTGGAACTGGCGGGCATCGTGGAAGACAGCGCCGCCTGGCAAAACCAGACAGGCTACGCCCGTGAAATCCTGCGTCAGCTGGAGGACAAAGGCGAGTTCGGCGAAGACACCCCGCAGCTGCGCCAGCTGAAGGGCCTCATCCTTCGCGGAGAACTGCGGGATGCCGCCCATGCCTGCAACGTGGGCACCGACCATGTCACCTTCCTGAACCTGCCGTTCTATGAGCAGGGCCGTTACCGCCGCTTCAAGAGCACCGAAGCCGATGTGGAAGCCCTGGCCGCCCTGCTGCGCGAGCACAAGCCCCACCAGATCTACACCACGGGTGATGCGGCTGACCCCAGCAGTGTCTCCGGCATCTGCTTCAAAGTCCTCGAAACCGCCCTCAAGGCCAGCAAAGGCGAGGAGTGGGCAGGCAGCGCCAGCCTGTGGCTGTATCGCGGCAAGGAGAAGCCGCTCGCCGCCCACGAGATCGACATGGCCGTGCCGCTGAGCCCGATGCAGCTGGAGCGCAAGGCTCGCGCACTGTCCCGCTATGGCTCGCTGTCCAGCCTGGAACTGGCTTCTCCGGAATCCAACCGCCAGAACGCCCGCAACTACGACGCCCTGGGTCTCGCCGAATATGAAGCGATCGAGACCTTCCAGCGCTGGAGCCGGGTGTAAGCATCTGCATTTGGGAGGGTAGCAAAGACTCCTCTCCGCTTCCTATAAAAGGGCAGCGTAGCCGTGCAGATGGAAGATGCGGGCAGGAGCGCCCTCGCTCCTTTCTCCCTATCCACTCACCCTCCTTGGGCATCTGGCCGGGGAGGGTGTTTTATGTCCACGACCGGGGTTAACGCGTTCCTGCCACGGGTGGGAGTTTTAAGAGATTGGCAAGCTGGCCGTTAGCGGCTTTCATAGGGGTCTCATGAGGCCTTTGTCCATCATCGCCCTGACCCTGCTGTTGCAGACACTGTCCGCCTACGCTGGTGGAAGTGTGCAAGGCACGGTGGTCCTGGATGCCCTGCGCCCGCCAACGGTGGACGCGGGCTACAAGCCGAAGACTGTCAAACCGATCCAGGGTGAGGAGCCCGCCACCGCCATTGTCTGGCTGGAAAAGAACGGCGGTGCTGCGTATCCGCAGACGCGGGCCGCCGAAGTGGTGAAAATCCAGCAGAGCGGGTACCAGTTCCGGCCCTCCTTCGTCGCTCTGCAAACCGGGGCCAGCGCTGAGTTTCCCAACGGGGACGACGAGTTTCACAATGTCTTCAGCTATTCCAAAATCCGGCGCTTTGATCTTGGCCGGTTTCGCAAGGAGGAGCCCAGCCCCCGCATCAAGTTTGACAAGCCGGGGCTGGTGAAAATCTACTGCGAAATCCACCAGCACATGCGCTGCCGTGTCCTGGTGCTCGACACGCCCTGGTTCGCGGTGACGGACACGCAGGGCCAGTTTAAGATCAACGGCCTCCCGGCAGGCGAATATCAGATCAAGGCCTTGCTGCCTTCCGAAAAAACGATCCAGCAAACGGTCACCGTCGCCGATGGCAAGACCGCCCGGGTTCAGCTTTCGCGTTAAACTGAAATCCACCGCTCATGACCTTCCGTGCCAAACTCCTGCAGGCCATCGTCGGTGTGGTAGCCGGAACTACGGTGGCGGTCCTGGCGGTGGCGCAGTCGCAGAACGGTGCGTCTTACCGGCGCATGGTGGACACACTCTTCAACCAGCAGATGGAAACCTTCCGCAACGAGCAGGAAGCGCAGCTGGAGGTGGCCCGGAAACAGGCAGCGAAACTGGCGGGATCTGTACGTCTCTTTGCCGCCCTGGAAGAGGGTGATCCGGAGACCTACAAGGTGGCGGCCGATGAATTGCGGCTGGCAGAGTTCGATTTCTTCCGGCTGGCCAGCGGCGAAGCCGGAGTGCTGACACCGCCTGACGGCAGCCGCAGCGGCACCTTCGCACCAGCGACCGAGCAGTTTCTTTCGGTTCAGCTCGGGCAGGTGGCCACGAAGATGCAGAGTGGCGAAACTGGCCCTGAAACGGGTGTTGTGGTACTCCCCGAAGCCGGGAGCGGCGAAGACCCTCACCAGGTCCTGGCGATGCAGATCCGCAATTTTGACCAGACCGTGGGCACCCTGTTTCTGGGACGCAGCGTCCGCCGTTTCATGCCATCCCTGCATGGCAAGAACACACAGCCGCTGCGTTCCTCACTGTGGACGCAAGGGCAACTCTATGGCAGTTCCCTGCCCCGCCCGGCCCTGGACTTTTTAGAGCCTCTCGCTGCCAGGGATGAACGTGCGGACTTCACCTTTGAAGAGGAAGGCTCCGAAACACTGGCCCATGCCCATTTGCTGAACCCCGGCTCTCCTTTTCCGCCAGTGTGGCTGGTGAGCGCCTTCTCCCTCCGGGGGCTGGAGGCGGAGCAACGGCAGCTTCAGTGGCGCGTCCTTGGAACGGGTGCGGTTGCCTTGTTGCTGGCTTCTGCCGCCGGGTGGCTGTTCGCCGGGCAGCTGGCAAGGCCGGTTCGGGAACTGGTAACTGCCACCGAGCAGGTGCGCGCGGGGAACCTGAAAGTGCGGTTGGAGAAAGGCCGGACGGACGAACTGGCGGCACTGACAGAGTCCTTCAACGAAATGACCAAGGGGTTGGAGCTGAAGGAGCGCTACCACTCCGTGCTCAGCCGCGTGGCGGATGCCCGGGTGGCGGAGCAGCTGATGGCAGGCAACATTCCGCTCGGGGGCGAGCTCCGCCAGGTAACGGTGGTTTTTTGCGACATCCGCGGTTATACCGCCCTCAGCGCCGGGCGCGATCCCAGGGAGGTCATCACCATATTGAACATCCACATGGGGGCGCTGACGCAGGTGGTCTACCGCTGGCACGGGGTGATCAACCAGTTTGCCGGAGATGCCATCATGATCCTGTTCGGGGCTCCCGCCAGCCATGGGGAGGATGCCCGCAATGCGGTGAACTGCGCCCTGGAGATGATCTCGGAACGGGACCGTCTGAACGCGGAGGGCTACGAGCCCCTTTCCATCGGCATCGGCATCGCCACCGGCCAGGTGGTGGCGGGCTGCATCGGCGCGGAAAACCGGGCCGACTACACCGTGGTAGGCGAGCAGGTGAACCTCGCGGCCAGACTGTGCAGCAGCGCGGCGGCGGGCGAGATCGTGACCGACGCCGCCACACGCGATCTGCTGCCACCTCACTTTCACCTCTGTGCGCTGGATCCTCTCAAACTGAAAGGTTTTACCGAACCGGTGCCCGCCTTCCGCGTCCTGTCTTCCCGCCGCCCTCCCCCCACCCCGTGATCCGTCCCTGCCTTC
>DASWXG010000605.1:0-3388 GCA_036405615.1 Prosthecobacter sp.
CCTTTTTTTTGTCGCCCAAGTGGAAGACTTCGGCGGTTTGCAACCGGCTGCTGAAGAAGTCTCTGAAATCCTGGCCCAACCGTTGCAAGACGTGTCCCTGTATGACTTTGCCTTTGAATCCAATGCTGGGGCGGTGAGAAAGTTGCAAGAACGCCAGGCCGGGCTTGTATGAAGCCCTCATGATCCATCCTCTTTTTGATCTCACGGGCAAGGTCGCATTGGTGACAGGCGGCAGCAAAGGTCTGGGCAAGGCCATGGCACGGGGCTTTGCCGAAGCTGGGGCCGATGTGTTTATCTCCAGTCGCAGCGAGGCTGAACTCAAGGCGGCGGCAGCGGAGATCGGCAATGGACTGAATGTCCGGGTGGAATGGATGGTGGCTGACATGGTGGACCGCAGCCAGGTCCGCGCGCTGGCTGACGAGGCTGTGAGGCGTCTCGGCAAAGTCGATATCCTGGTGAACAATGCCGGCTCCAACCAGCCGCAGGCCATTGACGAGATCACCGATGAGGCGTGGGACCGGATCGTGGAACTGGATCTGACTTCCTGCATGGCCCTGACACGCTGCCTGGTGCCCGGCATGAAGGAACGCCAATGGGGGCGCGTGATCCACATTTCCTCCGTCTTGGGCGTGGGTTCGAAGGAAAAGCGGAACGCCTACTCCGCCTGCAAAGCGGCGCTGATCGGCCTGGCCAAGGCCAGCGCCATTGACCTGGGCACCTACAACATCACGGTGAACTGCCTTTGCCCTGGCCCTTTCCTGACGGATCTGCCTATGAGCCTGCTGAGTGATCCTGAAAAGGAAGCTTTTGCCAACCGTACCGCCCTCAAGCGCTGGGGCCTGCCTCGCGAACTGGCCGGTCCGGCCCTGCTGCTGGCCAGTGAAGCGGGAAGTTACATTACGGGCGAGGCCTTGCTGGTGGACGGAGGGGCTTTTGCGAGGGCTTTGTAGCCCATTTCGAGCCGGGTTGAGGAGGGTGAGGGCATCGCCACAAGGGGCTTTACAAGCCCCGTCATCCGGTGAAGAACTGCCCTCCGCTTTCCCCGGGCCGTTCCCATGGGCAGCGGTCCCTGCCTTGTTTTTGATTTTCCTCTAACCGCTTCAGCGTCCGTTTTCTCCGTTCTATGTTTGTTGCCACCGTCGTTGCCCATTCCCAGAAACGAAATCTGACGGAGGAGGTCTTGGAGGAAATCGCAGCCAAGGTACCCGGGGCAAACCAGGTGAAGGTGCTGGAAGAAGGCGTGGCTGCCGACATCTACTTCGATGCCGAGATGGCTGAACTCCCGGCGCTGCCTGCGGAGTTTGACTGGATCGTTCAAAAAGCCGGTCAGCGGACCAAGAAACTGCTCGTTTGCGACATGGAGTCCACCATCGTCGCCAACGAGTTCCTGGATGAAATCGCCGACCTGGGCGGTTTCAAGGAAAAGGTGGCTGACATCACTGAGCGGGCGATGAACGGCCAGCTGGACTTTAAGGAAGCCACGAACGCACGCATTCAGATGATCTGCGGCATGCAGGAGTCTGCCATCCGGGAGTTGTTGCAGACAAAGCTCTTGTACAATCCGGGTGCGAGGGAACTGCTGGCGGCTTGCAAAAAGGCGGGGATTTACACCATGCTGGTTTCAGGAGGCTTCAGCATTTTTGCAGAGCACGTGGCGCAGGAACTGGGTTTTGACGAAGTCCACGCCAGCCGCCTTATCTTTGACCAGGGCGTCCTTGCCGGGATCGAGCATCCGATGATTGGCAAAGAGGCCAAGCTTGAAATCATGACCGCTCAAGCGGGCAAGATGGGCATCTCGCTGGGGGAATGTGCCGCTGCCGGGGATGGAGCCAACGACCTGCCCATGCTGCATGCCGCAGGCCTGGGGATTGCCTACCGCGCCAAACCAAATGTGCGTGCAGAGATCCGCAGCCAGATCAATGCATCGGATTTGATGGCTATCGCTTACGCCATCGGTGCAAACTGAAGAGGCCCGGGCGAAAGCTCAGAGCATGAGGCCCAGCAGGGCTTCGCGAATCTGGCTGCGCCATTTGGAAAGATAGGCCAGCCGCGCCTGCACGGACTGCACATCTAGCCAGGCAGCCGTCTCTCCGGCGGCAATCCGGGCATCCAGCCCTGGCAAGTCTGCCACCAGAGCCTGCCAGGCTTCGTCGATTTGCAGGCCCAGGTCTTCCAGGCTTTCACGGAGACGCATTTCTTCACCAGCCAGCAGAGCACGCGCGAGGGCGGATGCGGCCGCCTGTTTCTTTTTCAGGAATGTGCCTGCTGTTTGCAGCAGCGGGCCCAGTTTTTCAAAGAGGCTCATCAGCCCGGCATCCAGAGGAACAGCCCTCCAGGGCGTGCTGGAATGATTCTCCAGGAGATGCTTCAACCGGGTGACTGGTGACTTCAGAATCTCCAAAGCCGAGTTGAGCTCTGCGCTGAGGGCGGTATCTCCACCTTGCTGGTCAGGGTGCACTTCACGGCTCGCTGCCAGATAGGCCGTTTGCAGCAGACCAGCATCCAGCGCTGCCCGGGGAGGCAGATTGAGAAGGGCAAAAGCGTCCGGCATGAGGAGGTGCGGCTGGCGGATCCAGGGGCGAAGTCCGACGGCGGATCAGGCGGAGAAACTCTCCCCGCAGGAGCAGGTGACAATCGCGTTGGGGTTGGTCACCTTGAATCCGCCCTGCTGCAAATCATCGCTGAAATCCAGTTCTGAACCTGTGACAAAGAGGGCGCTTTTGGGATCAATGACCACCCGTACTTCGGCTGAGGTCACCATGATGTCGCGGTTGGCAGGACCATCCACCAGATCCATCTTGTACTGGAGCCCGGAGCAGCCACCGCCAACGACGGCAATGCGCAGCGCCCCATGTTCAGCCCGGCCTTGTTTGGTGAGCAGGCCGGTGAGTTTGCGTGAGGCATTGGGCAGTATCTTGATCAGCTTTTCATTGCCAATCTTGTAGTTAACAGCGGGGGCGGACATGGGCGGGGGAACAGGAGGGGACGAAAGCATGAAATCAGGCACTGTGCCTGGATTTCCACTCTTCAAATTCGGTCTTGGGGGTGCGGAAAACGGCACCGCAGCGGGGGCAGGTGATGGTGGCGGAGCCGTCCTCAAACACATAGTCGAGATCTTCGGGACTGAGACGGTTCAGCATCGGAAAGAGGCGGTCGGCTGTACAGCCGCAATCAAAGACATAACCCCGGGTTTCCAACAGGGTCAGGTGCTCGTTCTCATCCAGGTTTGGAATGTCCGCATCCGTCAGTCCTTTGAGCCATTCTTCATCGGCATCCGGTTCGGCCGAGATCTGCACAAAGTCCTCGTCCGGCAGCCGGAAAATGCGGGTGAGACGCTGCTCACTCTGGGTGTAAAACTCAGAGACGGCGGACAGGACATCCGTGCCGC
>DASWXG010000606.1:0-3731 GCA_036405615.1 Prosthecobacter sp.
GAATACCGCCTTGGGTGGTGGAGCACTACCCCGCCCAGACCTTCCGTCAGCAAATGATCGCGCGTGGTGAACATCTGCTGGCTCTCGGCGCGGTGCCCTGCCTGACCACCGCAGCGATGAACGGCCTTTACCTGGGGCCGATGAGAGAGGTGGTCCGGCGCATCCAGGTGCTGCACAGCGGTCCGGCGGAGAAGACATGGACAGCCCAGATCCTTCAGGGGACACTTCAGTGGCTGGGGTATCAAGTGACATATCAGGACCTCGCACACACGGGCCATACAGACTGGAATGCGTGGCAGGATCAGACTCAGGGAGTCATCCTGGACAGCACTCTTCAGGGCCAGCCCGGTCTGCAGACGCTCCTTCTCCCGCTGGCCGAAAAACTCGGGGCCAGACAGGTACCGCTTCTTCTGGGCTGCGCCCCGTGGGGAAATGCAGAAGAGTTTGCCCGTTGGGCGGCTGTTCTGGGTCTGCGCGGTTCCGGTCTTTCCCGCATGGCTTCGCCCTCCCCCGTGGTGCGGATCATGGAGGCCGGCTGGCTGCAAAATTCCGGTCAGGTCCAGGCGCGCACCGCCGGTTTTCGAGATCTTCAGGCCCCTGCCGGAGCCAAGGTGCTGGCCTCCGTGAAGGCCGGGCCCGTTTTCGACCAGGTGTTTCTGGCCTCTTGGGGAGGCATGTGGCTGGATCCCCTCGCTCCGGAGGCGGGGCCGCAGTTTCAGCCGCTGCCGTTCTTGAAACACTGGCTGGCACAGGGTGCTTTACAGGAAATCGCTCCCATCATGGATGTTGCTTCGCAAGGAGGCCGCCGGCTGTTTGTTCCCTTGGTGGACAGCCCAGGCTTTGCCTCCCCTACCAGCCTGCCAGGTCTTCCTCTGGCGGTGGAAGCCATGACGGAAGAGGTGCTGCAACACTATGCCCTGCCCTTCACCATAGCCGTTTGTGAAAACGACGTTCGCGCTCTCAGCCCGGGACTGGATGCTCAGGAGGCTCCCCGTTACCAGACCGCAGCGCGGGCGCTCTTTGCCCTGCCGCATGTGCATGCCGCCAGTGCCAGCCGCAGCCGTCCGGCAGACTGGGCGGCCACTGAAGAAATGGAGCGGGAAATCGCGGGTTCTCTGGCGTGGATTCACCGCCACCTGCTGCCTCCCGGTGGAAAGGTGGACATGATGCTGTGGCCGGAAGGCTCTGTCCTCACAACGGACGCTGTTGTTTTCAGCCGCCGCATGAATGTGGAAAATGTACAGGTCCGCCGACCTGCGTGGCCGCCTGGCCGCCAGGGCCCCACACAGCCCGCGTTCCAAGGACGTCGGGATACATTCCAGGCATTTGCCCCCACATCCCGCAGAGCAGGCCAACTGCATGCAGCCAGCTTCATCTCCCAGGCTTCGGCGGAAAATGAGACTCGCTGGATGTCCCCTTTGCACCTGCCGCTGTCCTTTCAGGACGTTGAAAACAGCGAGGCTCTGGATGAGACCCGGCGCGTGCTGGACTGGTGTGCCTCCCAGCCCTTTCAGGCCATGTCCAGCGCCCAGCATGCACGCCTGCTGAGAGATGCCGCTGCCACCCGTGTGTTTCAGCAAAGCTCCCGTCACTGGATCTTGGTCAATGACGGTTATGCCCGCACCTTGCGGCTCCCCGCTGAAGAAGGGTTGCCAGACATGGAGCGCAGCACCGGCATCGCCGGCTACAGCGTGCGCGGTGGCGAGCTGTATGTCCACACACTGGGCAGACGGCGCACGGAACTCATTCTCAGCCCCCAGGGCAGCCCGGCACACCTTCGCCTGGCTGGCAGCAGCAGCGGCATCCGTCATCTGGAATCCGGCCAGCAGCGCGCTCTTTTCCAGGTCATGGATCTTCGGCCTGTGGAACTGGCCTTTGCAGGGATGCCTGCCGGAGCCGTGTGCCAGGTCCTGGCCAATGACCAGCCACAGCTCATCACAGCGGATAAAACAGGCCGGGTGGAAGTGACCGTCCCCGCCCGCACCACCGTGCGGGTGCAGGTGATGCCGGAGCTGCCGCAGGCAGCCATGAGATAACTTTTTGTTAAACCCAGGCATGACCAAGCTCCGCAGATCTGCCCCTCTTCTTCTGGCTTTGTACGCAGCGCTTTTTTCGCTGTGGACCTGGCGTCTGGCCGTTCCGCATAAGTCCCCCGCATCAGAAGCCGATGATGCGCGTGCAGCAGAGGTCCAAAAGGCCCGGGAAAGTGTGGCCGCTTATCTGGCCAAGGCACCGCAAGACACCGCCCTTCCCGCTATGATTCAGCTGGTGAGGATGCCAGATGCCACCGTGTTGGCCCTGGCCGCGTGGGCGACCGAGACACCCATCCGCCAGCTGCGCCAGATCACCGTTCAGCAGACGGCAGTATCCGACCTCGGCCGAGAGTGGCGGGAGGCTCTCCTGCAAACGTGGCTCGCACACCAGAAGCCAGTCCATCTGGAAGATGCCCATGCCATAATCGCTGCTGCGGGCGACCGTATTCCGGACCTGGCGCGGATCGAAGCCCTGCAAACACTAGCCCGGAGGGCACAGGCCCAAGGAGATCTTCCCGCTGCGGTCACCATCCTTTCCCGGGCATGCGATATCCCGGCGGCTCCCTGGGAAACCGTGGCACATCTGGGCACGGTTTGCCGCAACCTCCGCCATCCCAGCCCCGCACTCCGGGCATTGAAATTGTGGATGCAACGCCATCCGCAAGATAGCTATGCAGAGGAACGCGAAGATGCCTGCAACCTCGAACTCTCCTTGCTTCTGGATGCCGGCCAGATGGCGGAAGCCGCGTCTTTGCAGTTCAGCCGTCTCACCGGTCCCGCGCCCTATCCGGCCGCCTGCCTTGAGCGGGCCTTCCTGGCAGCCCGTCAGGCCCGTCAAGGATCGCTTCTCCTCCCGGCCCTGGAGCGGCAGCTGCAGACCTATCCCGAACACGCCATCCCACCTCATCAGCTGGCTGGGAAAAAGGATGTTTCGCCTGACTACCGCCGCTGGATCACCTGTTACGCCTCCATTTGCGATGCCGAGCAGCCTGCTCCCGTGGCCTTTGCCGCCTGCCTTCGCCTCGCCGCCCTGCGGGATGCTGCGGCCCTGCCGCGTCTATGCGCCCTGGCTCGCAGCCAGGTTATGGAAGCTGAAGCCGGAGCCGCCCTGAACTGGGCCCTGGACCAGCCTGAAACTCAGAAGGCCGTTCTCCAGCTTGCCCAGACGTCTTCTCTGGCACGGAAGGCTTTGCTGGAGCGTCTGAGACGGGAACCCGCCAACCGTCCACTTCATTTCGCTGCGGCGTCCGCTGCGGCTACGGCCGCAAGCCAAACGCACACTTCAGCCCAGCCCTGGCAAGACTATCTGCGCCGTTTTCCCGACGACCACGCAGCGCGCCGAAGACTCGCCCAGGCCTATGTTCAGGATCACCAGCATGCCATGGCCCTGCGCACCTATGACAGCTTTCCGCCAGATGCCCTGACGGCCGAAGACCGTCACCAGCAAGAGCTGTTGAAGCACCTGTAGCCCGCCCCCGGGCAGCATTCACAAACGGTAGTCGAGACTGACAAAGTCCAGCACCTTCATCCAGAGCACCTCCCACACTTTCAAGGTATCTCCATGGACTCTCGCGCTGCCAGTCATGCCCGGCCGCAGGCTGGAGTCCTCATTGGGCAACGTCACTAAGACACCGTAAGTCACTTCCAGCGGTTTCAATTTTCCATCGGCGTCTGGCTTGGCCGCAATATCGCCTCCCA
>DASWXG010000607.1:0-14449 GCA_036405615.1 Prosthecobacter sp.
ATGTCCTATCTCAACGGTAAAGCCCACGCCCTGGCCACGGGGACTGTCTTCCGCAAGCTGCTGGAAAAAGCCGAGGGTGAACGGCGGAAAAATCCCAAACAGACTGCGAACCTTCGTGAACTCCGCCGTGACTATGACCGAGCGGTCAAGCTGCCGCAAAAACTGGTGATCGAGGAGAGTGAAATCTGCGCCCATGGCAAAGCGGCTTGGGCGGAAGCGCGCCAAAAATCCAATTTCAGTCTCTTTGCCCCGCATCTGCAAAAGCTGGTGACGCTGGCGCGAAAAAAGGCGGATCTCTGGGGGTATGCGGACGAGCCCTATGACGCCCTGCTGGAAACCTATGAGCGCGGCGCACGCACGGCGGAGGTGGCGGCACTTTTCGCCCGGTTAAAACCTGAGCTGACGCAGATCGCCCGTCAGGCCGTGGAGCAGAGTGCTTCGGTAAAGTCCAACATCCTGCGCGGGCGCTACCCGGTGGAGAAGCAGCAGATACTCAATGCCGAGGTGGCCGCCAGCCTGGGGTTTGACTTCAAAGCCGGACGCATTGACACGACGGCGCATCCTTTTTGCACCACGCTTGGGCCTGCGGACATCCGCCTAACCACACGTTACGACGAGGCGGATTTTACGTCCTCCCTGTTTGGGGTGATGCATGAGGCCGGACACGGTCTTTATGAGCAGGGGCTGCCCGAGGCTGACTTCGGCCTGCCATCCGGCCGCGCCTGTTCCCTGGGGATTCATGAATCCCAGAGCCGCCTGTGGGAAAACCATGTGGGCCGCTCGCGCAGCTTCTGGGAAAAGTGGCTGCCTCGCACCGCCGAGATCTTCCCGCATCTCAAAAAGGTGAAGCTGGAAGACTTTCTGCGGGCCATCAACCGCGCGGAGTATTCCTTCATCCGTGTGGAGGCCGACCAGGCCACTTATGATCTGCACATCCTGCTGCGCTTTGCCATCGAGCGGCGCATCGTCAGCGGAGAGCTGGCGGTGAAGGATGTGCCTGCAGCGTGGAATGAGGAGTTTGAAAGTTTGTTCGGCATGCTGCCGCCGGATGATGCCCATGGCTGTCTTCAGGACATTCATTGGAGCATGGGCGGCCTGGGCTACTTTGCCACTTACACCCTGGGCAATCTGAATGCGGCGCAGCTTTTTGGCACGGCCCGCAAGCAGAAGAAGGTGGCCGCTGCGCTGGACAAGGCGGACTACGGCCCGCTGCTTTCCTGGCTGCGGGAGAAAGTGCACTCCCAAGGCGGGACTCCTCTGCCGGGCGAGATCATGGTTCACGCGACCGGCAAGGCGACGGATGCCAAATGGCATCTCAAGCACCTGCGGGAACGCTTTGCTGATTGAGGCCACAGCAAAGAAAGCCGTGCCCGCTTATTTGACGGGCGCGGCGCCTTGCTTTTTCCGAAGGGCCTCGGCTTCGAGTTTGGCTTCGGAGGTATAGGGATTCACCGGCATGAGCGTCGCAGGAATGGGCGCGCGCCGGAACTGTTTGTCCGGGCCGTAGTTGTCCGCCAGATAACGGACGATGGTCTTCTCGACTTTGGGGTCCAGCTTCCACAGGCCGCCGCGTGTCTGCATCCACTCCAGCACGGAGGTCCAGTTGGCTTCTGTGCCGCGTGTTTGAAGGAACGTGCGCGGTGAATGGCAGATGATGCAGTGGTTGCGCACAATTTCCCAGTCACCGGTCATCTTCATGCCTGTGGCAGGGTCCAGCGGCACGGCTTCGGCGGCAGGCAGCGAGATGCTGGCGCTAACCAAAAGCAGCGCGAGGAATGGGAGTGGGGCTCTCAGGCTCATACTCCCTGGATGGCGATGCGGTGGCAGCTGTTGTTGAGGTAGCCTTCCGGATTCCACCCGGGCAGCATCGGCTGGCTGCGGCCCTCTTTGTCCACGGCCCGGGCCCAGATTTCATAGTAGCCTTTGCGGGGCAGGCGAATCTCAGCGTTCCACTGCTGCCAGGCATAGCGGTTGGCAGGGGCTTTCACGGTGGCCTTCTGCCAGGTGCTGCCAAAATCCAGCGACACGTGCACCTCCGCCACTTCGGAATCTCCGGCCCAGGCATGGCCGCGGCAGTTCAGCGGGGTGCCTGCGGGGTGGTCAACGCCTGACTTGGGAAAGGTGACCAGGGATTTCACCGGCATGGATCCGATGATGTCCATGTCTGACTCGGGCACTTTGGAACCGGGAGCGACCGGATAACGTGGCATGCGGTAGGAGTGACCGGTCATTTTTTCCCCGTCATGTTCACGGTCCCGGATGACGATCTTCTTCAGCCACTTGCCACAGGTGGAGGCCGGCCAGCCGCCGACCATAAGGCGCAGCGGATGACCATTTTGCAGCGGGATGTCCTTTCCATTCATGGCGAAGACCAGAAGGGTTTCGGGCTGCAACGCTTTGGCGATGGGCACTCCGCGCGAGATGGGATCCTTCTTGGGGTTGCCAGACAGGTGCAGGTCAGCCCCGTAGTAGCCGATGTAGACGGCGTTGTCCTTTACACCGCAGTGTTTCAACACATCGGCCAGGCGGATGCCTGTCCAGGCAGGGCAGCCCACACCGCCGGTGGTCCACTGGGTGCCTGCCGCAGGCGGATTGAATACGCTGCGGCCGTTGCCGGCGCATTCGAGGACCATCTGCTGGGTCACATGGGGAAACTTTTCCTTCAGTTCCGCCAGGGTGAAGGTGGTGGGCCGCTCGCAGCTCTCACCGGCGATTTCCAAGGTCCACTTTGCGGGATCCAGGGTCTCAGGAGCAGGCATGTGGCCGTTGTTGCGGATGAAAAGGTTCTCCGACGGAGTGATATCGGCATCCAGCAGATGAGCCGGTGTTTCAGCCACCAGGGGCCGGTCGTTCAGCAGGGTGAGCACCTCTTTGCCAGGAATGACGGGAGGCGGCTGCTGGGCCATTGCCACGGGGACAAGACCGGCAGGCAGGCGGTCGCCAAAGACAATCTCCATGCCCAGGGCGGCAGAGAGGGAACCCAGGCCGAGACGGCTCATGAAACCCCGGCGGTCCAGGGCGGAGGGTGCGTGGGAGGAAGGCTCAGACATGACTTGGAGGATACGTTTTACACACGGGGGTTCTTCAGGAAAGGAGATTCACCTTGCGGCAAGGAGTGTGCCGCTGGCATGTGTGGCGTTTCTTTATCCGCCCGCTTCATGGATCTCACCCCGCACCTCCGCCAGCACTTTGGCCACACCGCTTTCCGCCCCGGGCAGGAGGAGGTTATGCAGGCCCTGCTGGCCGGCCGCAGTGCCCTGGCTCTGTTTCCCACCAGCGCAGGCAAATCCCTGTGTTATCAGCTGCCCGCCCTTTTGCTGGACGGTGTGACGCTGGTGATCTCGCCGCTGATCGCGCTGATGAAGGACCAGGTGGAGACGCTTCAGAGCCGGGGCATCGGTGCGGCCCGCCTGGATTCCTCCCTGAAGCCGGATGAGGTCCAACGGGTGTTTGACGGACTGCGAAGCGGCGAGATACGCCTTCTCTACATCGCTCCGGAGCGCCTGATGAACGAAGCCTTCATCGAGCGGCTGAAGCGGTTGAAGATCGCCATGATGGCGGTGGATGAGGCGCACTGCATTTCCGAGTGGGGGCATAACTTCCGTCCGGAATACCTGCGTCTCGCGCATGTGGCCCAGGAACTGGGTATCCGCCCGGTGCTGGCCCTGACGGCCACGGCCACGCCCGGAGTGGCGGAGGACATCCGCAAGGCGTTCGGCATTGCGCGGGAAGACCACATCCAGACCAGCTTTTACCGGCCTAACCTGCACTATCGCATCACTCCCTGTACCGCGGGAAAACGGAAAGAGATGCTGACCCGCCTGCTGAAGAAGCGGGCCGTGCCGTCCATCGTGTATGTCACTCTCCAGCAGACGGCGGAGGAGGTGGCCACGCACCTCCAGCGCCAGGGCGTCAATGCGCTGGCTTACCATGCCGGGCTGCCGGATGAGCACCGCCATGCCGCACAGGACGGGTTCATGACCGGGCAGACGGATGTCATTGTCGCCACCATCGCCTTCGGCATGGGCATCGACAAGGCGGACATCCGCGCGGTGTATCACTACAACCTTCCGAAGACCCTGGAGAACTACATGCAGGAGACGGGCCGTGCCGGGCGTGACGGCAAGGTCTCGGTCTGCGAAATGCTGGCCTGTGAAGATGACCGCATCGTGCTGGAAAACTTTACCTATGGTGACACGCCCACACCCCAGGCGCTGCGTTTGCTGGCGGACAATCTGCTCCGCCAGGGGGAGGAGTTTGACATCTCGCTCTACGATCTTTCCGGCAGCACGGACATCCGCCCTCTCGTCATTGAAACCGTTTTGACGAACTTGGAGTTAGGTGGGCTGGTCCGCCCCCTGGGCATGTTTTACTCCAGCTACCAGTACAGCTTTCTGCAGCCCGAAGCACGGGTGCTGGCCGGACACAAACCGGAGCGCCAGGCCTTTCTGCGCCGCCTCTTTGCCTGCGGAAAGAAAGGCTCCAAATGGACCACCCTGGTGCCGGACGAGGCTGCGGAGGAAATGGGCGAACCTCGTGACCGCATCCTCAAGGCGCTCTCCTGGCTGGAGGAGGCCGGGGACATCCAGATGAAACCCAGCGGGGTGCGCCACCGCTACCGTCTTTGCGGCGACGCTTCACAACGTGATCCTGAACAGGTGGCGCGCCAGATGCAGGCGCTCTTTGCCGGTCGTGAGCAGCGGGATGTGGAACGGCTGGACCAGATCCTGGACCTGGCCAGCCAGCGCGAGTGCCTGGTGCGCTGGCTTCTGCGTTATTTTGGCGAGGAGATCTCTGAAGACTGCGGCCACTGCAGCAGTTGCAAAGAACGTGCGGCCGGTGAGGACATGAGCCAGCCCCGGCCCATCCCAAAGGCGGCGGTGGGACAGATCACCATGGAGGATGTGGCGGCTATCCGGGAACTGCGTGAAGGCCGCCATGCGGCTCTGCGCACCCCGCGCCAGCTCGCCCGTTTCCTCTGCGGCATCTCCAGCCCGGCCACCAGCCGTGCCCGCCTGACCCGGCTGGACACCTTCGGCATGCTGGAGCGCGTCCCCTTTGCCGATGTTCTGGCCCAGGCGGAAAGCATGGGCTGAAAGGGATCGCTTGTATCGGCCATCCTGCCTGCCATCTTCGCACCGCACCTCCTGACCCCACTGCTGCCCATGACCCTCCGCGAGCCTGAAATCGTTGAACTCTCCACCCCCACCGGTCCCATGCGCACGCTGGTGCTGCGCCCTGCTGGCCCTGGCCGTTTTCCAGGTCTGCTGTTTCATTCGGAGATCTTCCAGCTCACCGGGCCCATCGTCCGCACGGCGGCCTTCCTGGCTGGCCATGGCTTTGTCGTCGCCCTGCCGGAGATCTACCATGAGTACCTGGAGTCCGGAACCGTGCTGGCTTATGACCAGGCAGGCTCGGACGTGGGCAACCGCCTCAAAACTGAAAAGCCCGTGGCGGCCTATGACTCCGACAACCGGGCCGTGCTGGACTTTCTGAAAAGCCACGAGGCCTGCACCGGCCGGCTCGGTTCCTTCGGCCCCTGCATCGGCGGCCACCTGACCTACCGCGCCGCGCTGTTCCCCGATGTCGGTGCCGCCGCCTGTTTCTACCCGACCGACCTGCACAAGCGCAGCCTCGGCGCAGGCATGAACGACGATTCCCTGGCCCGTGCTGCCGACATCAGGGGGGAGCTGATGCTCGTCTTTGGCCGCCAGGACCCGCACGTCTCCGCCGAAGGCCGCGCCATGATCTACCAGACACTCACGGCTGCCGGTGTCAGCTTTACCTGGCACGAGTTCAACGCCGCCCACGCCTTCCTCCGTGATGAAGGCCTTCGGTACGACGCTGAACTCGCCCGACAGGCTCTGGGCATGACCGTGGATTTCTTCCGGCGGTGTTTGAGCTAACCTCAAGGGTGCGATTCAAAGACCGCTGACATCGCTTTGAATGGCGGTGCAGGCGGGAAGAAGGTCCGTTTTCTTCCGTCCTTCAAGCATCCGGCTGAAGAGGGCGACAAAGATGGCGGAGGCCGCCACCAGGGAAGCCGCCCAGGGAATGGCGGTGAGACCGGGACCGCGTTCGAGAATGAAGCCGCCGAGCCACGCCCCGATGGCGTTGCCCAGGTTGAAGGCACCGATGTTCAGGCTGGAGGCGAGCGTCTGGCCGCCTCCGGCTTCCTGCAGCACCCGCAGCTGCAGCGGTGCCACGGTGGCAAAAGCACCCACACCCAGCAGGCCGACAAAAACCACGGCGGCCACTTTGTCATGAATCGCAAAGGCAGTCAGGGCGAGGACTGCCGTCAGGAACACCAGTGTGCCCAGCAGGGTGGCCATGAGCCGCCGGTCCGCGAGTTTTCCGCCCACCACATTGCCGAAAATCATGCCGCCTCCAAAGGCGAGGAGAATGGGTGAGACCGCCGCCTCGGAGAAGCCGGTGACGCGTGTGAGGATGGGTTCGACATAGGTGAACACGGCAAAGACCCCCGCCCAGGCGAGGACCGTGATCAGAAGGCCCAGCAAGACTTGCGGCCGAAGGACCGCTGCCAGATCGTCGCTTAGTTTGTTAGGCTGTTCGCGTTCTTCGTCACGGTCTCCCGGGACCAGCCAGGCAATGGCGCTCAGGCCCAGAACACCAATCGCCGAGACCACCCAGTAGGTGGAACGCCAGCCGTAGTGGTGGCCCAGCCAGGCCCCGGCGGGCACGCCGATCAGGGTGGCAAAGGTCAGGCCGGTGAACATCACAGAGATGGCGGAGGCCTTGCGGTCTGCTGGCACCAGCCCCGTGGCGACCACGGCCCCCACACCAAAGAAGGTGCCATGCATCAGCGCCGTCAGCACCCGGGCGGCCATGAGAACGCCATAGTTCGGGGCCATGGCGCAGACGATGTTGCCCAGGATGAAAAGCCCCATCAGCGAAAGCAGGACTGTTTTGCGCGGCAGGCGGCTGGTGAGCAGCGTCAGCACGGGTGCACCGACAAAGACGCCCAGCGCATAACCGCTGATGAGCAGTCCCGCAGCAGCCACGGTCACCTGGAGGTCGGCTGCCACTTGCAGCAGCAGACCCATGATGACAAATTCCGTGGTGCCGATGCCGAAGGAACCCACGGTGAGGGCGTAGAGCGCGGCGGGCATCCGGCTGCGGCCGGTGGAAGACGGGGATTGGGGAGAGGAGGGGATTGAGTTCACAAGGCATGCATTGCTCTCCCGGGCTTGATTTATCCAATCTCTTGATTTAATCAGATTGATAGATGACAGCGATCAAAGAGGGCACGACGGAACTCCGGCATCTGCGTTATTTTCTGGCTGTGGCGGAGGCCGGGCATTTTCGCCGGGCGGCTGCGGCTTTGCATGTCTCCCAGCCCACCCTTTCTCACCAGATCAAACAGCTGGAGCTGCAAATGGGCGCGCCTCTGTTCGAGCGCCTGAGCCGGACCGTGAGGCTGACTGCGGCGGGTGAAGTGCTGCGCGAACGCGCGGTCACCATCCTGCGCGAACTGGAAGATGCGCGGCGAAAGATCAGCGAGTTGCAGACTCTGGAGAGCGGGCAGTTGCGCGTGGGCATCGTCTCGACCGTGAATGTTGCCGTGGTGCCGGAGGCCGTCAGCGGCTTTCGCAACCGTTACCCCAAGGTGTCCGTTTCCGTGCGGGAACTGCCCATGCAGAGCCTGGAGGCGGAGCTTCTGGCGGGCAGGCTGGATCTGGGCATCAGCTTTTTGTCGTCACGGCATCCCTGCCCGCGTCTGGATGCCGAGCCGCTGTTCATTGAGCAACTGGTGGCCGTTTTGCCTGCCGGGCACCCGCTGGAAAAGGCGCGGCGCATCCTGCTTTCGGACATGCTGGCCCAGCCTTTGGTCTTGCTGAGCCATGGCTACTGCACCCGCGAACTGCTGGTGGAGAGTGCCGAGCTTCAGGGGCTGGACCAGGCCCTGGCACCGGCCATCGAGATGAATACCATTGAGGGGGTGCTTTCCACCGTCCAGGAAACCGGCATGGTGACCTTGCTGCCAGACGCCGCCGTGCGCTGGGACAAGCATCCCAGCCTGAAAATCCGGGCCCTCTCGGACGATGCGCAAAAGCTCTCCACCCGCCGGGTCGGGCTCATCTGGGTGGCGGGCGGTCATCGTACCGCAGCCGCCCGGGCCTTTGCCGAGGAGGTGCAGGGAATCATCCGGCGCAGGGGAAATCCCGGGGCCGCTTCACAGGTCCCTGGCAAAAGCCGGTCAAAGCCCCGGCCAGCTTCGTCCACCGCGCTCCCCATACCTTGAGGCTCCCTGGTTTGAATCTGTCGTTGGGTGATTGTTTAACACGTTGATTTTCAGTGTTTAAGGCTGTGGGGTGGCGGCGGCCCGGAACAGTGCTTTCCCCTTGCTGTGACGATTTGGAATCCCCGGTTGAACTCCCTCCCCCCCTGCGCTTTTCTGCACGTATCCTTTCTCCCCCAATCTCACACACATGAACTACGACCTCATCGTCATCGGCGGCGGGCCTGCGGGCTACGTCGGAGCCATCCGCGCAGCTCAACTCGGCAAAAAGGTGGCTTGTGTGGAAAATGACCGCGCCGGGGGCACCTGCCTGAACTGGGGTTGTATTCCTACCAAGGCCCTGCTGAAGAATGCCGAACTTTACCACACCATCGCCCACCGTGCCGAAGAGTTCGGCCTGAAGGTGGAAGGTCTCAGCTATGACTGGTCCAAGGTCATCGGCCGCAGCCGTGGCGTGTCTGACAAGCTGAACAAGGGCATCGAGTTCTTGTTCAAGAAGAACAAGGTGGACTACCTCCGTGGTACCGCCAGCATTCCTGCCGCAGGCAAGGTGGAAGTGACCGCCGCTGACGGCAGCAAGGAGACTCATGACGCCGCGAACATCCTCATCGCCACCGGTGCGAAGAGCCGTGACATGCCCGGCTTCCCCTTCAATGGCAAGACCGTCATCGGCAGCCGTGAAGCCCTGACTCTCGAGAAGCAGCCGAAGAGCGTCATCGTTGTCGGCGCAGGCGCCATCGGCATCGAGTTCGCTTACTTCTTCAATGCTTACGGCACCAAGGTGACCGTGGTGGAAATGCTGCCGGACATCCTTCCGGTGGAAGACACGGAAGTCAGCAAGACCCTGGAAAAGAGCCTGACCAAGGCCGGCATCCGCATCCTGACCAACACCAAGGTCACCAGCACCAGCGAAGACGGCAAAGGCGTGAAGATCACCGTGGAAGGTGCCGCCAACGAGACTCTGGAAGCCGAAGTCTGCCTCGTGGCCATCGGCGTGAAGCCGGTGCTTCCTGGCGGAATCGAGCTGAAGCTCTCTGACCGTGGCTGGCTGCAGACCGACGACAACTACCAGACCAGCGTCAAGGGCATCTATGGTGCCGGCGACATCATCGGGCCACCCTGGCTCGCCCACGTGGCCAGCTATGAGGCTGTGCAGTGTGTGGAAGGTCTCTTCACCAAACACAAGCCCAAGAAAGTGGGCGTGTTCCCAGGCTGCACCTACTGCCATCCGCAGGTGGCCAGCATCGGCCTCACCGAGCGCGCTGCCAAGGAAAAGGGCCTCAAGTTCAAGGTGGGCAAGTTCCCCTATGTCGCCAGCGGCAAGGCCCTGGCCGCCGCCGAGCCGGAAGGCTTCGTCAAGATCCTCTACGGCGAGCCGCACGGTGAGATCATCGGCGCGCACATCATCGGCAGCGAAAGCACCGAGATGATCGCCGAGATCGGCCTGGCGATGAACCTGGAAGCCACCTGGGACGAAATCGAAGCTACCATCCACGCCCACCCGACGCTGAGCGAGATGGTCAAGGAAGCCACCGAAGTGGCCAAGGGCCATCCGATCCACGTGTAACCCATCGAATCTACGATGAACCTTTTGGGCAGCCCGGCGGAAGTAATTCTGTCGGCTGCCCAAACTGTTTTAGGGCGGGCGTGTTGCTTTTTTCTCGCCTGTCACGTCGGAGTGGTGATGGGCGCGCTGCCCTATCTTGCCTCGGAGGGGCATGTTTTGGATTTCCTGGGCCTGCTGGTCCGGCCCTGGCTGGCTTTTTCAGTCGCTCTGGCCAGCCTTTTTCTCGGGTGGGGAATGCTGGTTTATCCTCTCAGTCTGGCAATAGCCATCTTCTTCATTCGCTTGGAACTGTCCTTTAAATGGTTGCTGGTCCCGGTGTTACTCATTGCCGGAGACACGGCCATGCTGGGCCGGAATCTGGCAAGCCCCGCCGTTTCTGAACCATCCCTCCAGCCATGATCAAAACCTGTTTTGAGTGCCTGATCGTCGCTTTGATTGCCATGCTGATGGCCCTGGCGGGTTATTGGCTCATGGATGTGTATGCGAGCAGCCAGGGCTTGAGTGTCCGGTTTTTGGAATTGCGGGATGTGGGCTGGACGGCCTGGTCCTCTCTGGTCTCCGTCGTCATCTGGGTTTATCTCTACCGCCTTTGCCGTCCCCTGCATTGGCTGGTCCTGCCAGTGATGGGGCTGGTCAGCCCGGTCATCGGGGCGGTGGTGTTTGTGATCCCGTTCCTTGGAGTGCCCTGGGCGGTCCTCTGGCACTATGCCCTGGTGATCTTTCCCGTCGGTCTCGCCACGGGCCTCATCATCTCGGCGGCCACTTTGTCTTTACGGCCTAAAGGGGTGCTGCGTGGCAATGTCTGAAGGGAAGGGTATTGTGCAGCAGATGCAGCCCTTCTTCCGATTCTGCGTGACCTTGCCCATCGTCTTCATGATGGCGGGATGTGCGGCGCTGGTTGATCACCAGCTAGCTGCCTATCACCCGAAAAAACCGCGTGTTTACGGGAATCCATCTTTGCCTGTGACCGTGGCGGTCCAGGCCGGGTTCATGCATCCGGGCACCTATCACCTGCCGCAGGGCACTACGCTGGGTGATCTGCTGAAAACAGCCCAACTGGCCGATGCGATCATCGAGACAGGTCTCCCCAACCAAAAGTGTGGCATTTATCTGGAGCAGATGCAGGGCGGCAAGCTCATTGCCTGGCTCAGCCATGGCTGGCCTTCAGAAGAAGACCTGCGGCAACCCCTGGCCGATGGTGCCATTGTGGCAGTCGTAGACCATCAGAAGTGGCATCTGTGATTTCGTCACCGGCCAGGAATCGGTGGCGGTTTGAAGCCGGATTCTTGCATGGCAGCCACCTTGGCCCGCCGTTTTTCCCTGGCGGCTGTGTCTGAAAGAAACGCATAACGCGCACCTTAAGGGACACGGGACGGATGGAGATAGCCTGCTTGGATAAGCCGTAACCGCGTCTCAGCTCAATGTATGCCCTCAAGTTGCTTTTGAAACGATGAGGAGCCGCTTTTAGCGGCCCAACTTATTGCACGCCACAGATTTCGCTTGGGCAATCAATTCTTAATTTTAAGAAATAGTGCCGTGAATAAGCGCTGTTGTAGCGTTTTTTTTGCTAGCAAAACACGCCAAGAATCGATTTATAAGAATTCATCTGAATTTATGATTGGCAATACTTATGATGAGTCGGAGCTCATAGTGGCATTTGTGGGTGCGGTGGGCGTTAATTTAAGAAAAGTTGAGGCTTTGTTTGCAGACAGAATCAAATCTGCAGGTTACTCGGTAGAGTCTATCGAGATCAGCAGAGATATAATTCCAAAATTAAAGAAGCTGAAGTCATTCGAGAACCAGACTGAATATGTCAGAATTCAGACGATGATGGATGCAGGTAATGCAGTTCGAAAAAAAACTAGAAAAAATAATGTTTTAGCCCTTGGGGTTGCATCAAACATACGCGACAAAAGAGAAACTCCACAAAAGGAACGCTCAAAGACGGCTTATATTATTCATTCACTGAAGCGCCCAGAAGAAGTTCGAGCACTCAGAGAGATATACCCAAGGGGTTTTCACTTGGTTGGCGTTCATTCTTCCATTAAGAGGCGTGAAGAGTATTTAGTTAGGACCAAAAACATGACTCAGGAGCAAGCTCTTGAGCTTATGGCACGCGACGAGAACGAGGACCATGACAACGGTCAACGTATCATAGAGACTTTTCATCTCTCAGACTTTTTCGTCCGCTTAGAACACGATGAGGACAAGGTAAGCAATAGCGTGCGAAGAATAGTCGATCTTATGTTTTCTGATCCGCATTGCACTCCGGCTTTTGGTGAACATGCAATGTTTCTGGCATTTGCGGCTTCTTTACGTTCAGGTGACCTTTCTAGGCAAGTCGGCGCGGTAATTGCAAAAGATAGAGAGATCCTAGCCACAGGCGCCAACGATTGTCCAAAATTTGGAGGAGGGCTTTATTGGCCTGCTTTCTCGGCGCGCGAAAAAGCCATCATAGACACCCCACGCGGTAGAGATTCTACTCGGGGAGAAGATTCAAACAAAGCAGAGCAGTCTAAAATTATTGAATCCATCGTTGAGACAGTATCATCAATAACAACCTCTTTCGATTCCGCTAAACTTAGATCTAAGTTAGCTAAAGGGCCTATAGGCGACTTAACTGAATACGGCAGAGTCGTGCATGCTGAAATGGAGGCGTTACTAGCATGCTTGCGCAAAGGGATTAGTACCATTGGTGCAACAATCTACTGCACGACATTTCCTTGTCATAATTGCGCTAAACATATTATAGCAGCAGGAATATCTCGAGTCGTGTTCATTGAGCCATATATTAAAAGTAAAGCCAGCGAATTTCACGATGACTCTATAAGAATTGATGTGTGGGAAACAAGCGATTCCCAACAACATAGTTATGTAAAATTCGAACCTTTCGAAGGAGTGGGCCCGAGAAGGTTTTTTGAGTTGTTTTCGATGAATCTTGGGGTGGGTACACCTATCAAGCGCAAGGAGCCAGGAGGTAAAGCCAAGAAATGGAAATTAGAAGGGTCACCTCTTCGGATTCAAATGCTGCCGATGTCTTATCTGGATTTGGAAAAAGAGGCTCAATCCAGCTTTGCGCCATTCATTCTCAGCTCAAAAGTTTAGGTTAAGCAATCCAACCGCCAAATACCCTCACCCGAAGTTCTTCCGGATGCGCGGTTCGCGCATGAGGGCCTTGCTCAGAGTCTGGCTGAGTTCCGGTGGCAGGAACTGTTCCAGACCGAGGCGGAGGACGAAGGCATTGGGCAGTGCGTGAGGGCGGAGCTGGAGCAGAATGTCCACGGCCTCCTGCACCAGTTCGGCACCATCCAGACCGGCGTCCCAGAGATCCCGGACAATGACCACCAGGGCGGCGGCGACACTGCGGGATCTTCCGGCCCAGCATTGAAACGCCAGCGGCTCACGCTTGGTGGCCAGGACATAGCGGAGGGCTGTCTCCAGATGGGCAGGGGCCGGGCCCTGACCGTGGTTTCCCTCGGCGGTCAGAGCATCTTCGAACACCAGGCCGCAAAAGCTCTTGGCCTGTGTCAGATCTGCCTCGGCATGGATCGGCTCACGGATGCTGACCACATGCCAGCGCCCGGGTTCCTTTTCTAGAAAAGGGGTAATCTGGGTGGCCGAGCATACGGCAAGTTCTCTTTGGAGCCGCTCAATGAACATAAAGTCAGCTTAACATCGAAGCGTGGAGGCAAACTGGAAAGATTCTGTCTGAAAAAAATAGGGAAAAACTAAGCCAAACCTTCAGTGCGGAAAGCCGCCGGATTTCAGTCTTGAATCCGGGCCGCCGCTTGCCTAACAAACAGCACATGTCTTTTCGTTTTTTGACATGGTTGCGCTGCCTGCTCCTGCTGGCGTTGATGGCCCCCGGGCCGCTCCTGGCTTTTGGCCGGGCAAAGACAGACGGCATCACCTTCGCCGCCTCCCCCGGCAAACTTTACCTGCCCGTGAATGAGGCCGCCAACCGGCTGCGGTGGAGCGTCCAGCGGGACGAGGCCGGACACGCAGTGGCCTTGAACCAGGTGCCCCTGCCTGCGGGCAGCCTGCGGCAGCTGCTGGACGGGACCGAGCTGGTGAGCATGGACACCCTGCAGGCCGCAGGGGCGGCCGTGTCTGCCCCCGCCGAGGATGGGGCCGTCACCGTGGGCCGGGGCTGGCGACGCCTGCTGGTCCGCCCGGGCGCGCAGAGGGTGGAGGTAAGCCTGCCCAACCAGCAGTTGCAGGCCTGGCAGGGTGACCGGCTGATCCTGCAAACACACATCAGCTCCGGTAAAAACGGTGCGACGCCAGCCGGGAGTTTCGCGGCTGGCCCCTATCGTGCCAAGATGCATCGCTCCAGCCTGTATAACAACGCCCCCATGCCCTGGAGCGTGCAGATCCGTGGTCACGTCTTCATCCACGGTTACACCAGTGTGCCACGCTACCCCGCCTCACACGGCTGCATCCGCATGCCGCTCACGAACGGCAATCCGGCCAGGTTCTTCTACGAATGGGTGCAGAGCGGCACGCCGGTGCAGGTGGTGAAGTGAAGAAGTTTTTTCGAGTGAAGTAATTCCTTCACAGTCCTTGCCAGCATATGCCGCTCAAGAAACTCGGCTTTTTGTGGGCGAGTAGCCATGCTCTTT
>DASWXG010000608.1:0-2372 GCA_036405615.1 Prosthecobacter sp.
ATGATGTGAAGTCCCTCTTCAACCAGTCCGTGTATCTGGGGACCACCGTGGCAGAGATCCGTGTGCCTGTGGTTTACCGCTACCACATCCGCCTGTCTGATGGCTGGACTCTGCGGGTGGAGAACGGCCAGTGCATCGTCCATGCTCCGGCCATGCATCCCTCCCAGCCGCCGGCCATCCGGACCCAGGCCATGGAGAAAAAATCCGAGGCAGGGTGGTTTCGTTTCAACGCCGCAGAAAGCCTGGCCGAACTGGAAAAAAGCCTCACGCCCACTTTGGAAAAGCGCGCAGGAAACCGCAGCCACCTCAATCTGGTGCGCGAGCCTGCCCGCAAATCCGTGGCGGAGTTTGTGAAGAAGTGGGTGCTCAGCCAGAACGCAGACGCCTTGGGCAGCGACTCCATCCGCAGCATTACGGTGGTTTTCCCGGATGAGCTTCCGCCTCCGGGCGCGAATGGCCCTCTGACGTTGCCGCCGACCGTGAAACTGGATTGATGAAGCTTGTCTCCTGGCAGGCCCCGATCAGTCCCAGCGGCTTTTTTGAATGCCGATATAAGCAAAACAAAGGCCGATGGCCACATGTGCCGCGAGCACAAACATGGCCAGGGAAGGGGAGATGAGGGAGGTCTCCGTCACCTTTTTGACCGCTTCGTAAAAGGCCGTTTCATTCATGCTGCGCAGGCTGCCGGACCAGGACCAGAAAGCAGCGATGAAAGGATTGACCGCACCTTCCAGCCAGCCGGGGAGCGCGAGCACCGCGCCGGAAAGCGGCAGCTGGAAGCCCACCAGATAAATGCTGAGGATGGTGGCCTTTTCCGGTGTGCGGCTGAGGGCGCTGATGCCCAGGCACACGGAAGTCATGGCAGCAGAGGCCAGTACCAGCAAGGCTAGGCGGATGATGAGATCTCCAGGAAGGCCGCCCACCACCATGTCCACAAACACCCCCATCCAGACACTCTGGGCCAGCACAAACACGCCGAGGAAGAGTATCTTGCTGAGGAGATAGGCAAAGGGGCGCAGCCCCCCCAGCTTTTCCCGTTCGAGGATCTGTCTTTCGGCGGCGATTTCACGCGCGGCACTGTTGCCCGCCATGAGGGTTACCAGCACCACCTGCAGCATGATGAGTCCGCTCACCAGACTGCCGGCCTGCAACTGCTCCAGCTGGTGTTCGGCCTGCCGCTGCACTTCATAGATAATGTCAGCATCCTGCCTTTGGGCGAGCTGGCGCAATGGCTTGATGCCGTCGAGCGCAAAGATCACCACCAGCAAAGGAAAGCCGGCCAGCATGGCCAGATGCAGCCAGACCTGGCCGCTGTCCCGCCGGAAAAGAGTCCATCGCCGCTGCAGCAGAGTCATGACCTGGCTGCCCAGACTTGGCAGTTCTTCGGCTGCCAGGCTTTCTTCTTCAGGGCTTTCCGGCTCAGCTTCGGAAGGTTCAGGCCGGGAGGGTTCCGGTCTGGCACCTTCCTCGTGCAGCATGGCCTCATAGTGACTGCGTTTTTTCTCCCAGGACTCATGCCAGGCCTGTCCCTCGCGCTGGGGCAGGCGCCGGTAGACATCTTCGGGGTGTTCTACGCTGAAGTAGTGGGTCAGCAGGCGGGGTGGTCCATGGTAAATGACATGGCCCTGGTACATCACCAGAACGCTGTCAAAGGCCTCCAGGCTGGCAAGGCTGTGCGTGACGTTGATGACGATGCGCCGGGGATTGGCCCGGGCCAGCACCTTCAGCAGCTCCGTGATCTCCGCCTCGGATTTCGGATCCAGCCCGCTGGTGACTTCATCGCACAGCAGAAGGCAGGGATTGGTGACAAGTTCCAGGGCGAGGCCAAGCCGGCGTTTTTGCCCGCCGGATAGCACCTTCACCCGCCGGTCGGCCAGCTCCGTCAGTCCGGTGATTTCCAGGATGTGGTCCAGCTTCGGTTCAAACTCGTCTGTGCCCGGCAGTTGCGTGCGCAGGGACATGCTTCCGGCCACGCATTCTTCCACTGTGAGGAGATCGTGGGCCACGCTGAACTGCGGTACATAACCCAGTTCACCCGGGTGCAAATCTTCCTCTTCCTTCAGGTCACGCCCCTCCCATTTCAAGTCTCCGGCGGTCTGCTCGGAGATGCCCGCAATGACTTTCAGCAGCGTGCTTTTGCCGCAGCCGGAAGGGCCGACGATGGCCATGAGGTGGCCTTGCGGAACCGCCAGGCTGACATCCTTCAGCAGGTGCAATGAGGATGGCTCGGCACCGGCTGGGGCATCCACTTCAAGTCCGACATGATGGGCTTCGAGCATGGCGGCTCTTATAGCGGGCGGGGAGAGGCGCATGGCAAGACAAAGCATGCGGTTTCACATCTTTTTTCACCTCCAGGCCGGTGATGCGCTATG